>NZ_BAAAIZ010000069.1:69722-179757 GCF_039526425.1 Streptomyces thermospinosisporus | reverse complement strand
ACCGCGGCGACCGCGGTGACCGTGCGGCGGCGGCCCAGGAACCGGCCAAGGTCGAGATCCGGCCGTACTGCACCACGGCCGCGCAACTGGCGTTCAAAACGGTCGCCGTCTAGGGCGGCCTGCTCTCCAACGACACGGCGTCGGTCACATTCGGCGGGCCGAGGCAACCCAGCTGCGTGAACACCCGTCAACTGTCGCAGCGGGGTCATCCACTGACGAATCACCGGAATCCGATCGAATGCATCGCGCTGAACGGTGACCGGCCCGCCCGGCGCACGGGAACCGACCAGCCCGTGCGCCGAGTCGAACGCCACCTTCTGCTCCGTGGGGGAAACGCATGGGCCCTGAGCCCGCATCGGATCCGATCGTGTCGGTGATCATCCCGGTCTACAACGCCGGGGACCACCTGACGGAATGCCTGCAGTCGATCGCCGGTCAGTCGATCGGTTTCGGCCATGTCGAGATCATTGCCGTGGACGACGGGTCCACGGACGGCAGCGGGGCCCTGCTCGACGAGTGGGCCCGCCGGCACCCCGGACGCGTCCGGGTCGTGCACCAGGAGAACTCCGGCGCGCCGGGCGGCCCCCGCAACCGGGCCATCGGGATGGCCACCGGGGAGTTCCTCTTCTTCGCCGACCCCGACGACTACCTCGGGGCGCAGGCCCTGGAGCGGCTGGTGGCCGCCGCCCGCCGCGACGGGGCCGATGTGGTGCTCGGCAGGATCAGGGGAGTGGGCCGCAAGGCGCCCGTCACCCCGTTCCGGAAGAACGTGCAGGGCGGTGACGTCCACACCACCCGCGCGGTGTGGAGCCTCACCGCGCACAAGCTCTTCAGGCGCTCGCTCGTCATGGAGCACGGCCTGCGCTTCGCCGAGCGGCTGCGGCTCGCGGAGGAGCAGATCTTCGTGGTGGCGGCCTATCTGCTCGCCCGGTCGGTCTCCGTGGTGGCCGACTACGACTGCTACTACCTGGTCCGCCGCGAGGGCGCCGCGCATCTGACGCAGCAGGAGCCCGAGCCCGGACCCTTCTACGCCAACGTCCGCGCCGTGCTGGACCTGGTGGCGGAGCACGTGCCGCCCGGCCGCAAGCGCGACGACCTGATCCACCGCTGGGTCGTCCTGGAGATCCTCGGCCGCTTCAACGAGCCCTTCGCCGGCCTGCCCGAGGACACCCAGGCCCTGCATGTGCGGCTCGCCGGACGGCTGCTGGACGACTACGCCTCCGACGAACTCATCGCCCGGCTGCCGCCACTGGCCCGGCTGCGCTGCCTGCTGATCCGCCAGGGGCTGGTGGAGGAGCTCGCGGCCCTCAGCACGCTCGCGCCCCGGCCCAAGGCCAAGCAGCCGCCGAAGCCGCAGCCCAAGTCCGAGCACCAGACGAAGGCCACGCCCGCGCCGCAGGCGCACGGCACGTCACGTCCCGCGCCCCGCCGCAGGACGACCGCGGCCACCCTGCGCCGGATGCGCAGGTGGCTGCGCCGCTGAAGCAACGGCGGACGAGGACCCACGACGGGATGCGACGACGAGGGGCCGGCCGGGCGAACCCGGCCGGCCCCTGTCACTCACGTGCCTGAAGCTCAGACCTCCTTGGCCTGCTCCAGCATCCGGTCCACGACCCGCTTGGAGGCGTGACCGTCGTCGAGGTCGCAGAACAGGTTCTGGAAGCGCTCGAAGCGCTCCTTGTACTGCTCGGACACCTCGTCGATGTTCCGGATCGCGGTGATCAGCTCCTCGGAGGTGGAGATCAGCGGCCCGGGGGAGTCGGCCTCGAAGTCGAAGTAGAAGCCGCGCAGCGTGTCCCGGTAGTGCTCCAGGTCGTAGGTGAAGAAGAGCATCGGCCGGCGCAGGTGGGCGTAGTCGAACATCACGGACGAGTAGTCCGTGATCATCATGTCCGCCACCAGGTAGAGCTCGGCGATGTCCGGGTACTCCGAGACGTCCCACACGAAGCCGTCGCCGGCGCCCGGCACGGCGTCCACCACGTTGGAGTGGCGGCGGATCAGCAGCACATGGTCCTCGCCCAGGCGCCTGCGGGCGTCCTCGAGGTCGATGCGCAGGTCGAACAGGTACTGGCCGGCGCTGTGCGACTGGTCGTCGCGCCAGGTCGGCGCGTACAGCACGACCTTCTTGCCCTTGGGGATGCCGAGCGTCTCGCGCACCTTCTCCGCGATCTTGTCGCGGTCCGGCGAGTAGAGGTAGTCGTTGCGCGGGTAGCCCGCCTCGAGGATCTCCCCGTCGTAGGAGAAGGCCCGCTTGAGGATCGGCGTGGAGAACCGGTTGGAGGAGACCAGCAGGCTCCAGTTCTTCGCCTCGAGCTCCAGACGGTTCTGGTACTCGCGGTCGAAGTGGAGCGTCTCGATGTCGTGGCCGATCTTCTTCAGCATGGTGCCGTGCCAGGTCTGCACGATCACCTGCCCCGGCCGGCGCTCCACCCACTCGGGCAGATGGCCGTTGGTGACGATGTACCGGGAGGTGGCCAGCGCCTCGAACCACTCACGGCCCCACATGCGCACCTTCTCGGCGGTGGGCGGCAGGACCACCTGGCCGTCGCGCACGGCCCACAGGAACTTCAGGTCGCTGCCCCGGCGCAGCAGCTCCTCGTGCATGGCGCGGGGGCTGTCGGAGTACTGCTTGCCGTTGTAGCTGAGGAAGAACACCTGGTCGCGCAGCGGCTGCCGGCGGCCGGGGTAGTACACCTCGCGGCGCAGCTGCAGCTGGCGGTACGGGCCGCGCTCCAGGTCGCTGAGCTCGGAGCGGCAGTTGAGCTGCGGGAAGTCGCTCCAGCGGTTCTCGAACCAGTAGCGGCGGCCGCCCAGTTCGGCGTGGAGCGGGAACTGGGGCAGCGCGAGCCGGTCGATGACGAACTTGGCGTCGGGCACCTCGGGGTCGGCGGAGCGCAGCACCAGGTTCCAGCGTCCGGCGCGCAGCGGCACCTGCCCGTTGCCGCCCATGACCGAGGGGTCGAAGGCCACGGTGAAGGTGCCGTCCTCGGACCAGTCGGCCTTCGCCTTGCGCTCGTCGAAGCGGTTGGTCGCCTTCAGGATCAGGTCGGCGCCCTTGAGCGCCTCGGCGGCGCGACCGCGCACGACGATCTTGCCGTTCTCCAGCGCGGTCCCGGTGAGCACGGCGTGACGCACCCGGCCGATGATCTTCAGATAGCCGTTGTGGCCGGACATCACCGCGATCTCGCGGTGGGCGCCCGCCTCGCCGAACGACTCGGGCAGGTCGAAGGAGAGATCCTCAAGGCCCTCCCGGACCACGCTGCTGAACTGGCGCTCGCTGCCGTCCGCGGCGGTGGCCAGCAGCGCCGTGCTCCAGCGGCGGCGGTCGGGCTGCGCCTGGTCGTCCACGGCGGTGGTGCCGAGGAGAGCCACGTCCGCGATCGGCACCCGGGCGCGGAACGTCGTCCGGCCGCCCTGCTGCGCCAGCTCCATGGGGTACTTGCGCACCTCGCCGCTCTTGGCGTTGTGCAGGCGGAAGGTCAGCGTCTCACCGGGCTTGAGCGGCACCCGCATCTCGCCGCTGATCTCCAGCGCGTCACCGTCCAGCCGGCGGTCGGTGATCAGGGCGCGGACCTTCTCGACGCGCAGCTTCAGCGCGCCGCGCTCCACGGAGGGCAGCAGCCGGAAGTCCTCGTCGAGCCACTGGTAGGGCGGGAAGTTCGCGGCCGAGCCGCCGCGGGCCCAGATGCCGCTGCGCCGCACCAGGCCCGAGGCGTAGACGTTGATGCCGACGTGCCACAGGCCCTCCTGCCAGCTGCCGCCCTTGCGCAGCTTGGCGGGGTCCAGCGTCAGCTCCCAGCCGGCCCAGTCGTAGTTGTAGCGCTGCTGGCCCGAGTCGGTGGTGCACTCCGGCCGGTAAACATTCTTCGCCGGCAGGAACATGCGGCGCCGGGAGCCGTCCCGCTTCAGCTGGACGATCTTGACGCTGCTGCGCTTCGTCGACATGTCGATCTTGTCGATCCAGGCGTCGCCGGACAGGTGCAGCTTGCCGTCGCGCCACTCCACCGAGCGCAGCGGGGCGCGCAGGTCCAGGTCGTTGTCGATGCGCAGCGCCTGCTTGGGCAGTTCGAAGCCGCTCTCCTCCAGCGTGCGGAAGCTGGCGTACTTGCGGAACGTGCCGGAGACCTCGATCGGCTCCCTGCGGCGCTGCGAGGCCAGCAGGGCGATCAGCTCGGGCATGGCGTGCTTGCGCACCAGCAGCCACTGGACCCGCAGATCGGCCGGCAGCGCCATGACGATCTTCGGGTCCACCATGTCGAGGTAGCGGTTGGTGGCCTCCAGGAACGCCTCGTGGAACTCGGCCGTCGCGTCCGGCACCACTCTCAGGAACAGCCGCAGGTCGTCGCGGAGCACCCGGTCGTCGTACTGGCGCTTGTACTCGGCGAACTCCTCGCCGGGCTGCTGGGCGAGGAAGTCGCTGACCATGCTGACCGCGGTGACCCGGTCGCGGATGGCCTGCGGCTCCTTGCGGCGCTGGGTGATCGAGGGGGCCGACTCGCCCTCGCGCAGCCGCCAGTAGTAGGTGGGCTCGCCGATGATGTCGACGGCCCGGGCGCGGTAGTGCGCCGGCACGACCACGGGGATGTCCTCGTGCAGGATCCCCTCGGGGAAGGAGAAGCCCTCGCGCTCCCAGAAGGTGCGCCGGAACACCTTGTTGCAGGCGATGCGGTCGGCGATCAGCTTCGGGTTCTTCGAGATGTGGGTGCGCTTGCGGGCCTCGCCGGCGAGCATCTTCAGCAGCGGCACCTGCCAGGACTTCTCGCCCTTGAGGTGGTGCACGTTGCCGGTGCAGAAGTCCGAGCCGGACTCGTCCAGGCTGGCGATCATCTGCCGGTAGGCGTCCGGCGGGATGACGTCGTCGCTGTCGACGAAGGTCAGGTACTCGGAGTCCGGGGACATGTGCGCGATGCCGGTGTTGCGGGCGGCTCCGAGCCCCGCGTTCTCCTTGCGTATGAGCTTGAAGCGCGCGTCGCGGCGTTCGTACTCGGCGGCTATGGAGGCGGAGTCGTCCGGTGAGCCGTCGTCGACCATCAGGACCTCGATGTCCTGGAACGTCTGCGCGGCGAGCGAGTCGAGGCACGCGGGCAGGTAGCGCTCGACGTTGTAGATGGGGACGACGACACTGAGCCGAGGGGCCATGTGTGTGCAGTCTCCTTTCGGGGGGTTCAGGCCCGCTCGACCAGTTCGAGCGCCTGGGCGGGAGTCGGTGCGTGGGGTCGTTCGGCGAACGGGACGAACGGCAGCATGTCCTTCTCACCCAGGAAGACGCGCCGGACCACCCTCTCGGATGCACGACCGTCGTCGAACTCACAGAAGCGACGACGGAACGCCGCGCGCCGCTCGGCGGCGTCCGGCCCGTCGTACTCGTGGGAGCCGAGCAGCCTGATCAGTTCCGCCTGCGAGGTCGCCACCACGCCGGGCGGCTCCTGCAGCAGATCGAAGTACGTTCCGCGGACCGCGGAGTAGATGTCCCAGTCGGGTGCGTAGGTGATGATCGGCCGGTCCAGGACCGCGTAGTCGAACATCGCCGAGGAGTAGTCCGTGATGAGGGCGTCCGCGGCCAGGTACAGCTCCTCCACGGGGTGGTGCCCGGAGACGTCGACGATGCGGCCGCTGCGGCGCAGCTCGGCCACGTGCGGCGAGCTGCCGTAGAAGTAGTGGCCGCGCACCATGAGCGTGACGTCCGGGCCGAGTTCGTCGGCGAGGCGGGCGAGGTCGAGGCTCGGCACGAAGCCGGGCTGGTACTCGCGGTGGGTGGGCATGTACAGGAACGCCCGGGTGCCCGCGCCGAGCCCCAGCGCGGCACGCGCCCGGCGGACGTCGGCGGCGGTGGCGTTCACCAGCACGTCGTTGCGGGGGTAGCCGGTCTCCAGGGAGGTGTAGGGGCACGGGTACACCCGCTCCCATATCGCGGTGGAGAAGCGGTTGGAGCTGAGGCTGTAGTCCCAGCGGTCGCACCGCTCGAGGAGCTTGGCGAAGTCCATGTGGGTGGAGGCCGGGTACTTCTGCTGGTCCAGGCCCATGGTCTTCAGCGGTGTGCCGTGGTGGGTCTGCACATGGATCTGGCCCTCGCGCTTGACCACGGCGTCCGCGAAGTTGACGTTGTTGACCAGGTACTTGGCGCGGGCCAGCGCCGCCCAGTACTCGCGCGAGCCGACCCGTACGAACTCCACGCCCTCGGGCACCTGGTCCACGGCGTCCGGCCGGATGGCCCACACCCGGCGGATGTGCGGGGCGAGACGGCCGAGCTCGGCGGCGATGGCCGCGGGGTTGCAGGAGACGCTGCGGCTCCAGTAGGCGGAGAACACGGCGAGGTTCTCGTCGAGCGGCAGCCGCAGCTGCGACTGGTAGAAGGCGGCCATCGCGCTGCGCCGGGACCGGGTGACCGCGGTGCGGGCCCGCTTCTTCACCGCGCGCCGCACCTTGATCGCCGCGGTGGCGCCCACCCAGGCCGCGTAGGCGTCCCGCTCCAGCAGCGCGTACTTGCGGCCGCGGCCGCCCTCCGGGCGCCGGAAGCCGGCGGGCAGGTAGGTGCGGTAGTCGGCGGCGGCGCGGTGGAAGAACTCCGCCCGCGCGTCCTGCGGCAGCCTGCCCGGGCGCTCCAGCACGGTCAGGTAGTGGTCGACCATCTTGCGGAACAGCGGCTCCCGCCACGCGTCGAGCTGCTCGCGCTCGGCGATGAAGCCGAAGACGCGGCGGTACTGGTCGAAGACGTCGAAGTGCTTGCGGCTGACCGTCTTGAGGATGTTGCCGCCCTGCCGGCGCTGCCGGTAGTGCACGCAGACCCGGTCCAGCACGGCGATGCGCTCGGCGCTGATCAGCGAGCAGTACGTCCAGGGGGCGTCCTCGTAGTACCCGGGCGGGAAGGTGAGGCCCGTGCGGTTGATGAAGTCGCGGCGGTAGGCCTTGTTCCAGACGATCTGGAGCAGCTCCAGCAGCTCCGGGCGGTCGGCGAGGCGGAAGACGTCGGGGCCCTGCTGCTTCAGCAGATGCGCGCGCTGATTGGCCAGAACCCGGTTGTCCCAGTAGGTGCGCGCATAGTCGTAGATGAGGATGTCGGGATCCCCGGTGGCCTCCAGGCGTTCGGCCACCGCCTCGAGAGCGCCCTCGGACAACGTGTCGTCGCTGTCCAGGAACAGGACGTAATCCCCTTGGGTCTTCTCCAGACCCGCATTGCGCGCGCGCCCCAGACCCACATTCTCCGTGAGGTGAATCACATGTATTCGGGCGTCGTGCTCCGCGTACCGGTCGAGTATGGAACCGGAGTCGTCCGGTGAGCAGTCGTCGACCGCTATGACCTCGAAGTCCGTGTAGCTCTGCCCGAGGATGGAGTCCAGGCACTCGGACAGGTAGCCCTGCACCTTGTACACGGGAACAACGAGAGAGAGTCTGGGCATCCTTACAACCTGTTCCGAGAACGACCACGTGCGCACGGGCTGTGAGGGCCGACCGGGCTCCCGGCGTCCAACTGCCCGGAGGAATCGGCCACGTCAGTCCATCAGCGTAAAGGATTCGCGTGAACATTCTGTGGGTGAGGTGGCCGACCTGCGACGGGTCGGCCAGTTCCTGACTTGCCCGAATTGGGGCGCCTTCCGGGTGGCGTCCCGGCCCTCGTGAGTGGTTGATCTGGTGACATTTCCTGGGGTGTGTACCATCTGCCGGACTCGATTTTCCACGGCCCGCACAAGAGGCTGCACTCAGTCAAGACGACCCTGGAGGCATGACAATGAGCTGGCTGGTCACGGGTGGGGCGGGCTACATCGGTGCGCATGTGGTGCGTGCTCTGACCGCCGGCGGCGAGTCCGTGGTCGTCTACGACGACCTGTCCACCGGAAGTGCCGACCGGGTGCCTCAGGCGGTGCCTTTCATTCAGGGCAGCGTCCTGGACCGGGAACTGCTGGAGCAGTCGATTCGTGACAAGGCTGTGACAGGCGTGGTGCATATCGCGGCCAAGAAACAGGTCGGCGAGTCCGTCGAGCGGCCGCTGCACTACTACCGGGAGAACGTCACCGGATTGCAGACCCTGCTGGAGGCGATGACCGCGGCCGGAGCCGGCAAGCTCGTCTTCTCCTCGTCCGCGGCCGTGTACGGCATGCCCGATGTGGATCTCGTCACGGAGGACACCCCGTGCGCCCCGGTCAGCCCCTACGGGGAGACCAAGCTCGTCGGGGAGTGGCTGATCAGGGCGGCGGCCAGCGCCCACGGGCTGCGCGCGGCCAGCCTGCGCTACTTCAACGTGGCCGGTGCCGCCTCGCCGGAGCTGGCCGACACCGGCGTGTTCAATCTGATCCCCATGGTCTTCGAGAGGCTCGAGGAGGGCCGGGCGCCGCGTATCTTCGGCGCCGACTACCCGACGCCCGACGGCACTTGTGTGCGCGACTACATCCACGTCGAGGACATCGCCTCCGCCCACCTGGCCGCCGCACGGCGCCTGGCGGACGTTCCCGAGGGCACGGCGCTCACCCTCAACATCGGACGTGGCGAGGGCAGTTCGGTCCGGGAGATGGTGGACCGCATCCTGAAGGTCACCGGCCACGAGCAGATGCAGCCCGAGATCACCGACCGGCGCCCCGGCGACCCGGCCCGCGTGGTGGCCTCGGCGGACCGGATCCGCCAGGAACTGAACTGGACCGCCCGGCACGGCCTGGACGAGATGATCGAGTCGGCCTGGCGGGGATGGCGCCACCGGCATCAGTGACGGTGAGAAGTCGGTAAGAGCAGCAGGCCGCAGTCATGAAGAACATGAAGAACATGAAGAGTCGGTGAGAGAAGCGAAACGGGTGAGGGCCCGCTCCGGACGACGGGGCGGGCCCTCACCCTTTGGTGACGGCTTTCCCGGCCGGGCGGGAATCGGATCCCGGTATTGCGCGGGGATTGTCCGCCCGATCTCCTCGGCGGCTTTGTCGAATCGTCCCGTCGGGTGAGTTCACGAATACCGCCCTGACTCACGCAGATTATGTGGTCCGTATAAATGTTCCCGGTGTGCGGCGGCCCCGCCCGGCACCTGCCCTCGGGATGCGGGTGACCTGGGGCTCGGCCTCTCGTTGGACCCGGTATGTTGCCGTCGCCGAGCCGGCCGCCGTGCGGCCAACCGGGTGCGCAGCCGGGCTTCCTCAGGAGCGGCCGGCGGTGCGTGGGAGCGCCGGGCACCGGGCCCCGGCGGGAGCGGCGGGCTGCGGCCGGCGAGCGGGGAGACCTCGGCCGCGGACGGCCCGGACCGCGCGACACCTGTGAATGGCGAAGTGGTAGTTGAAGATCTCCCCCTGCTGATACACCCTGAAAGGCACAAACGCTGCCATCCGCTCGCGCTCCGTCAAGTTCGGAATTTCCCGACCCATTGTCGTTCTTCATGGCAGCCCTGAGGGAGGTCGCCTGTGTCCCGCACGGACAAGCCCCGTACCACCGCAGTGATCCTGGCCGGCGGTACCGGACAGCGGGTGGGGCTGTCGATTCCCAAACAGCTGCTGAAGATCGCCGGGAAGGCGGTCATCGAGCACACCCTGAACACCTTCGAGAAAGCCGACTCGGTCGACGACATCCTCGTGCTGATGGCGCCGGGCTACGTCCCCGAGGTCGAGAAGATCGTCGCCAAGGCCGGCTTCACGAAGGTCACCAAGGTCATCGAGGGGGGCGCCACCCGCAACGAGACCACCGAACGGGCCATCGCGGAGCTGAGCGCCTCACTCGCCGACGGCGAGGACCTCAACGTCCTCTTCCACGACGCCGTACGCCCCCTGCTGTCGCAGCGGGTCATCGACGACTGCGTGGCCGCCCTGGAGCGCTACCAGGCCGTCGACGTGGCCATCCCCTCCGCGGACACCATCATCGTCACCCGCACGCACGGCGACGACGGCGAGTTCATCACCGAGATCCCGGACCGCTCCCGGCTGCGCCGCGGCCAGACCCCCCAGGCCTTCAAGCTGTCCACCATCCGCCGCGCCTACGAGATCGCCGCCGAGGACCCCAACTTCCAGGCCACGGACGACTGCACCGTGGTGCTGAAGTACCTGCCGAACGTGCCGATCCACGTCGTCGCGGGCGACGAGTACAACATGAAGGTCACCCAGCCCGTCGATGTCTTCATCGCCGACAAGCTCTTCCAGCTCGCCTCCACCGCCGCACCGGAGCAGAACGACGAGCACGTCTACCGGGAGCTGCTCACCGGCCGCACCCTGGTCGTCTTCGGCGGCTCCTACGGCATCGGCCGGGACATCGCCGACCTCGCCCGCTCCTACGGCGCCACGGTGTACGCGCTGGGCCGCTCCACCACCGGCACCCATGTGGAGAACCCCCAGGACGTCGACGAGGCCCTCGCCAAGGCCTACGCCGACACCGGGCGCATCGACTACGTCGTCAACACCGCCGGAGTGCTGCGCATCGGAAAGCTCGCCGAGACCGACAACGCCACCATCGAGGAGGCGCTGAAGGTCAACTACCTCGCCCCCGTGCAGATCGCCCGCTCCGCCCACCGCTACCTGGCCAGGACCAAGGGGCAGCTGCTGCTGTACACCTCCAGCAGCTACACCCGGGGCCGCGCCGAGTACAGCCTGTACTCCTCGACCAAGGCGGCCATCGTCAACCTCACCCAGGCCCTGTCCGACGAGTGGGCCGCCGACGGCGTCCGCGTCAACTGCATCAACCCCGAACGCACGGCCACGCCGATGCGCACCAGGGCCTTCGGGCAGGAGCCCGCGGGCACCCTGCTGTCCTCCGAGGCGGTGGCCCGCACCTCGCTGGACGTGCTGCTGTCGGAACTCACCGGCCACGTCATCGACGTGCGCCAGCAGGACCCGACGGCGGGCGCCGCCCGCGCCTCCGGCTTCGAACAGGCGCTGGCCTCGGTACTGGACCGGCAGGACGGAGTGTGATTCTTGTCTTGAACAAGCTCCGGCAACCATCCATCCCAGAGCAGGTTTATCCGTGCTGACCACCGCAATCCGTGTCGCCCGGGTGGGTACCGCCGCCGAACTCGCCGCCGCGGTCCTCATGATGCTGGGCTTCCCCTGCCTGATGCTGGCCGCGCTGCTGCCGAGCGTCCCCGCCTTCGCCGCGGCGGCCGCCGTCACCTACCTCGCGGACCACTATCTGCACCGCAAGGGCAGCTATCTGATCAGCCGGCTCAGCAAGGTCCGGGCCGGCCTGTCGATCCGCTTCCTGATCCGGCAGCTGCTGCTGATCCTGCTGCTGGCGCGGCTGTCCCTCGCGGACGACCTGCTCTACTACGGAGCCATCGCCTGCTTCATCGCCTTCTACGGCCTCCAGGCCCCGCACGGCGCGCTCACCGTGCTGATCCGCAACCGGCGCCGCATGCCGGTCGTCGCCCGCAATGTGGATCTGGCCTCGCGCATCCGCATCCCGGACGCCCCGCCGCGCTTCCTGATGCACCGCGCGGCCGAGAAGATGCTGCACCTGGACATCCCGGCGGTCGCCGGGATACTGCTGGCCGCGGCCACCGGCGAGCCCCTGACCGGCTTCGCCGGCATGGCCGTCACGATACTGCTGGGCACCCTCTACGTCGCCGCCCTGATGCCAGCCCTGCGCCCGCGGAACATCCCGCCGAGGGCCGAGACGGTCCTGGAGGCCGTCGACGACTGGCTGCGCGAGTACCGGCCCGAGACGGTGCTGTACTTCTCCGGCTCCAAGGAGTCCGCCTACCAGGTCAACATGTGGCTGGAGACCATGGAGCAGTTGGACACCCGCCCGCTGATCATCCTGCGCGAGCGGGTCATCCTGCAGAGCCTGGCGCCCACCACGGTCCCCGTCCTCTGCGTGCCCGGCGGGGTGCACCTGATGAACATGGACCTGTCCACGGTGCGGGTCGCGCTCTACGCGGCGAACGTCGGCAAGAACATCCACCTGCTGCGCGTACCCACCATGAAGCACGTCTTCATCGGCCACGGCGACAGCGACAAGCTGGCCAGCGTCAACCCGTTCAGCAAGGTCTACGACGAGGTGTGGACCGCCGGCCGGGCCGGCCGCGACCGCTACGCCGTCGCCGACGTCGGCGTCCGCGACGAGGACATCGTCGAGGTCGGCCGCCCCCAGCTGGCCCCCATCCGGCCCTGGGAGGGCGTGCCGGAGGGCCGCATGCCCACCGTCCTGTACGCGCCCACCTGGGAGGGCTGGGACGACAACCCGGGCAACACCTCGATCCTGCGGGCCGGCGAGAACATCGTGCGGCGGCTGATCACCGCCGAACCCGCGGTGCGCGTGCTGTACAAGCCGCACCCCTTCACCGGCACCCGCAGCCCCGAGGCCAAGGCCGCCCACGAGCGGATCACCGCACTGGTCGAGCAGGCCGCCGCCGAACGCGCCGCCGACCCGCGCTTCACCGCCGACGAGGAGGCCCAGGCACGGGCCAGGGCGGAACTGGCGCGGATCGAGGCGCGGCTCGCGGAGCTGACCGGCGACGCCGAGAAGGGCGACGAGGCCGAGGCGACCCGCGACGGGCTGGTCGACGTGGCCCGGCACGAGGAGATCGCCCGGCTGCGCGCCGAGTGGAACACCGCCTACTGGCGTTCCTTCCCCGACTGGGAGCACCGGGTGATCACCGGCCCCGAACCGCCGCTGTACGACTGCTTCAACGTCTCCGACGCGCTGGTCTCCGACATCTCCAGCGTGGTCTCCGACTTCATCGCGAGCGGCAAGCCGTACGCGGTGACCGACTCCGCGGAGCTGGGCGCGGAGGAGTTCAAGCGGCAGAACACCGCGGTGCGCGCGGCGGTGATCCTCAACAACAGCGCGGCCGGGCTGGACGAGCTGCTGGACGCGGTCCGCTCCCCGGAGACCGACCCGCTGGCCGGCGACCGGCGCGAGCTCAAGCGGTACCTGCTCGGCCCCGACGAGCCGCCGCCCATCGAGCAGTTCAACCACGCCGTGAAGCAACTCGCGCTGCGGGCCGAGTCGCGCAACCTCCGCCAGCGCTCCCAACTGGCCTCCACCGGACCGGAGAGCGAATTGGCGGAGGCGGTGCCGGTGCAGCGCGTGCCGGCGGCGGGGGACTCCGGCACGGACGGCGGCTGAGGCGCCGTCCGAGACCTCGCTGAGACGCCGGCTGAGACGGACCGCAGCCGCCCGCAACGGCGCTGACACGACACTGCCCGCCCCTTCGTCGGGGGCGGGCAGTCGGTCGTTGCGGAGCGCTCGGGTCAGCGGCGGCCGGCCGCGGCGGTCACCTCGGTCACTTCGGTCACGGAGTCGCCCCGGTCACCTCGGTCACCGTCTCGCGGCGCTGGCTCGGCACCGCGTTGAGCCGCCGGGCCATGCGGGTGCGGTGCGCCTCCGCGGCCTCGTACAGGTCCTGCACGGCCGCGTTGAAGCGCTCCTGGGAGGACGGCTCGGCCGGACCCAGCAGGCGCAGCTTCAGCTCCTTGCGCGCCTCGACCAGTTCGTCCTTCCCGGGGTCGCGGACCGCGGCCAGCAGACCCGGCACACCGGACGCGTCCGGGGTGAGCACCGTCGCCGCCATCACCGTCGGGAACGTGGCCCGGAACTCCGTCTCGGACAGCCCGCTGGTGTTGACCACCGCGTACGGCTTCTCGCTGGCCAGGAAGTCGCTGACCACGCTGGACACGTCGCTGATCAGCAGGTCGGCCACGTTGAAGCAGGAGTAGAGGGCGGGCCGGACGTCGGTGACGATCTGGTGCTCCCACTCCGGCAGCGACGCCCAGTACAGCTCCTCCCAGGCGGCCGTGGTCCGCTCCACCGCCTCGGCGCGGCCGGGCTCGGGGGCGGACTGCACCAGCATCCGCTCCACCTGGTCGGCGCTCGGACGGAACACGGACGTGGTGAGCCGGTCCAGCTCGGCGGTGAGCCGGTCCAGGTCCGCCGAGGGCGCCGGACGCGCCCCGGAGCGCTCACGGTTCGCGGCGCGGATCAGCTCCCGGATGCGGCGGTCCGCGGCCCCCGCCCGCGGGTCCACCGAACCGGTCAGCGGGTGCGGCTTGTACAGCAGACGCACGCCCGGGTCGGCGAGCAGCGCGCGCACCACGTTCTCGCCGGCCTCGATCACCGAGGTGTTGCCCGGGTTGCCGTCCCAGCCCTCCCAGGTGGGGGCGTACAGCACGGTGGTGTAGTAACCGGCCGGCGGGCCGGCGTAGGGGCGCACGGCGTCCAGCTGCGGACGTCCGATCTCCACCACGTCCTTGTCCTCGACGCCCACGTCGGCGAGCGCGTACCGCTCCCGCGCGGCCGGACCGGCCACCCACACCTCGTCGTAGGCCTTGGCGTACGGGTTGCAGGAGGACAGCTTGTCGCTCTCGCCGTGGTTGACGAACGTGTGCTTGATCGTGGGGATGCGCAGGACCTGGGAGGTCTTGCCGGAGTTCGAGGGGTGGATGAGGACCCGCAGCGTGGAGTGCTCCAGGCGCATCAGCGTGGCGACCTTCGGCAGGCACACGATCGGGACGTCGGTCGCCGCGATCTTCGACACCATGAAGCGCTCGCGCAGGATGATGATCGGCCGGCCGTCGAGCTTGGCGAGCGGCTCCAGCCACATGTTCGCCTGGTAGGCGGAGGAGGTGCCGCCGGAGAAGTACAGGCCGACCGTGGGCCGGTACTCGGCCAGCCAGGAGTCGAACCACTCGAGGACCGTCTGCTCGTCGGCGGGCCGCCGGCCGGGCAGCAGCCGCGACATGAGCATGCCGAGGCCCACCAGGGCGACCAGCGCCGACAGCGCCACACCCGCCGCCGCCGGGACGGCGGCGCTGGTCGCGGCCGTCGCCGTGAGCCCGGCCGTCGCGGGCAGACCGAAGACCAGCAGCCGGTGGCCGGGGCGGCGCAGCAGCGTGTGCGGGGCAGGGGAGAGCCGCAGCGCCGAGGCGTCGATGTTCCGGGTCACCACCGGCAGCGTCCGGGTGCGGCGGACCAGCACCGACACCGCCTGGATCGCGAAGTGCAGCGCGTAGAAGCCGAGCAGGCCGACCAGGACCGGGGCGTACTGCGCCTCCTTGTCCTCCTCGACCGTCCGCAGCACGGCCGCCACCAGCAGCAGGTCCCGCAGCACATGCCGGACCGTGAGGTCGGCCTGCGACTTGGCGAAGACCGACAGCAGCCCGGGCTGCCAGCGGTACAGCACCCCTTCGACCGTCAGCGACACGGCCGTCGCCGCGATCAGCAGCGGGACGTTGGGAGCGAGGGCGGCTAGCGCCTGGACGACGAAGGCGGCGGCCAGTAGCGCTGTGACGAGCGCTCGCGCCGGCATCCGGGACAGGGACGTGGGCACTGCGGTGACTCCAGGGTCGGGGGGGAATTCGTGCGACCGGTTATAACGTGCGGCGGCCACCGTACGACACGCGGGTGCCCCGGACCTCCCGCACGACCGTCGGAGCCCCGGCCGTCCCGCCCGTCTGTGACGCATTACGCATGCAGAGCGGTCAGGCGTTCGAAGCAGGGCTCAGTCGTCCGGGGACTGGACCGGTGCGCCGCACGCCACCCGCTTCGCGTAGATTGCCAGGCGAGCGACGTATCGACAATGACGTGACCCGAGGGGACGGACCGCAAGGTGGCAGGGGCAAGGCAGGCCGTGCGAGAGGCGCGCAGGATCGTCGTCAAGGTCGGCTCCTCCTCGCTGACCACTGCCAGCGGCGGCCTGGACGCCGACCGCGTCGACGCGCTCGTCGACGTGCTCGCCAAGGTGCGCAGCCAGGGTGTGCCCCGCGCCACCTCCGCCGGCGGCGACACGGGGCGCAACGGCGGACGCAACGGCGCATCGGAGCGGGAGATCGTGCTGGTCTCCTCCGGTGCCATCGCCGCCGGGCTCGCCCCGCTGGGCCTGCGCCGTCGCCCCCGGGACCTGGCCCGTCAGCAGGCCGCCGCCAGCGTCGGCCAGGGGCTGCTGGTCGCCCGCTACACCGCCTCCTTCGCCCGCTACGGGGTGCGGGTCGGCCAGGTGCTGCTCACCTCCGACGACATGAGCCGCCGCGCCCACCACCGCAACGCCTCCCGCACCCTGGACAAGCTGCTGGCGATGGGCGCGTTCCCGATCGTCAACGAGAACGACACGGTCGCCACCGACGAGATCCGCTTCGGCGACAACGACCGGCTCGCCGCCCTGGTCGCCCACCTGGTCCGCGCCGACCTGCTGGTGCTGCTCTCCGACGTCGACGGCGTCTACGACGGCGACCCGGGCAAGCCCGGCACCTCCCGGATAGCGGAGGTGCGGGGCCCCGCCGACCTCGCCCATGTCGAGATCGGCAGCGCCGGGAAGGCCGGGGTCGGCACCGGCGGAATGGTCACCAAGGTCGAGGCCGCCCGGATCGCCGCCGCGGCCGGCATCCCGGTGGTGCTGACCAGCGCCATCCACGCGGCCGACGCCCTCGGCGGCCAGGACACCGGTACCTACTTCCACCCCACCGGCCGCCGCTCCGGCGGCCGGCTGCTGTGGCTCCAGCACGCCTCCACCCCGCAGGGCGCGCTCACTCTCGACGACGGGGCGGTGCGCGCGGTGGTGCACGGCCGCAAGTCGCTGCTGCCGGCCGGCATCGCCGGAGTGGAGGGCGACTTCAGCGCCGGCGACCCGGTGGAGCTGCGGGACGGCGAGGGACGGGCGGTGGCGCGGGGACTCGTCAACTTCGACGCCAAGGAGATCCCCCTTCTGATAGGCCGCTCCACCCGCGAGCTGGCCCGCGATCTCGGACCTGCGTACGAACGGGAGGTCGTACACAGGGACGACCTGGTGGTCCTGCATCTGTAATGTGGGGAAACGTCCGACCCCGGTGGTGGACGTTCCGCAAAATCGCCCCACGATCCCTGTGCGGCCTGCTGCACTTTGACCCGAGGACGCGCCCCCGCGCGGGCGTGTCCCGTACGGCACGGGCAGCGTGAGAAGGAGGCCGACGTGAGGCGAGTGCGCCCGGGGACGACGTCCCGCGGTGGTGCCGGCTCCCGGGCGGCCGGCGAGGAACGAGGGCTCACCAGCGTCGCGACCGGCGACAGCGTCGCCGGGGGCGAGAGCGTGGACCTGCCCCGCCTGTGGCACATCACCCTCAGCGTCTCCGGCGAGCAGGCACCGCTCAAGGAGGTCCGGCGGGCCCTGGAGCAGCTCGCCCACGACCACCCCTTCCTGCTGACCAGCCGCTACGCCGACGACCACGCGGAGATCCGCTACTGGGAGGAGGCCCGCGACCTGCACGACGCGGCGGCGGTGGCGCTGCGCCTGTGGGGCGAGCACCGGCAGTCGGCGGGCCTGCCGCCCTGGGAGATCGTCGGCCTGGAGGTCATCGACCGGGCCACCTACCACCAGCGCATCGCCGAGGGGTACGGGCCGCCGCCGGCCAGCCCGGTCGGCGTGCACCCCTTCTGAGCGTTCTCGGCGCCCGCGTTCTGAGCGTTCTCGGCGCCCGCGGCGGCCGCGCGGAAGGCGGTGCCGGACGATTTCCGGAATGTCTCGGTGTGCGGGACGGACGCCATCACCGGCGCCGGCCGCACTACTCTTCCCTCATGACCACGCTCTCGCCGTTCGACTCGATGTCCCCGGTCAACCAGGCCGCCTACCGGGCCAAGGCCGCCGCCGCGACCCTCGCGCCGCTGCCGCGCGCCGTCAAGGACGACGCGCTCCTCGCCATCGCCGACGCGCTGGAGGTCCGTACCGCCGAGATCGTCGAGGCCAACGCCCAGGACGTGGCCAAGGCGCGCGAGGCCGGCACCAGCGAGGGCATGATCGACCGGCTCACGCTCACCCCCGAGCGGGTCCGCGCCATCGCCTCCGACGTGCGCGACGTGGCCGCGCTGCCCGACCCGGTCGGCGAGGTCGTCCGCGGCTCCACCCTGCCCAACGGCATCGACCTGCGGCAGGTCCGCGTCCCGCTCGGTGTCGTCGGGATCATCTACGAGGGCCGGCCCAACGTCACCGTGGACGCCGCCGCCCTGTGCCTGAAGTCCGGCAACGCCGTCCTGCTGCGCGGCTCCTCCTCCGCGTACCGGTCCAACACCGCGCTGGTGAGGGTGCTGCGGGACGCCGTGGGCGGGGCCGGGCTGCCCGCCGACGCCGTGCAGCTGGTGCCCGGCGAGAGCCGCGACAGCGTGCGCGAGCTGATGCGCGCCCGCGGCCTGGTCGACGTGCTCATCCCGCGCGGCGGCGCCTCGCTGATCAACACCGTGGTGCAGGAGTCCACCGTCCCGGTGATCGAGACCGGCACCGGCAACTGCCACGTCTACGTCGACGCCCAGGCCGACATCGACATGGCCGTGGAGATCCTGGTCAACTCCAAGGCCCAGCGGGTCGGCGTCTGCAACGCCGCCGAGACCCTCCTGGTCCACCAGGACATCGCGGCCGCGTTCCTGCCGCGCGCCCTGGACGCCCTGGCCGAGGCCGGGGTCACCGTGCACGCCGACGAGCGGGTCATGGCGTACGCCAAGGATTCCAAGGCCACCGTCGTCGAGGCGACGGCCGAGGACTGGGAGACCGAGTACCTCTCCTACGACATCGCCGCCGCCGTGGTCGACTCGCTCGACAAGGCCGTGGAGCACATCCGGCTGTGGACCTCCGGGCACACCGAGGCCATCGTCACCAGCTCCCAGGCCGCCGCCCGCCGGTTCACCCAGTTGGTGGATTCCACCACCGTCGCCGTGAACGCCTCCACCCGCTTCACCGACGGCGGCCAGTTCGGCTTCGGCGCGGAGATCGGCATCTCCACCCAGAAGCTGCACGCCCGCGGCCCCATGGGCCTGCCCGAGCTGACCAGCACCAAGTACATCGTGACCGGCGACGGGCACACCCGGCGCTGAGCGTCCCGGCACCCCGCCGGAGCGCCGGACGAATTTCCATACCGTCTGCCCAAATTGACCCCCCAGGTCTACTCTGGATCCGTGCCGGAGGACGTGGGGGGCACGCCGTTCCCTGACGGCTGGGAGCCCGACGACGACCACGACCGCGGGGTGTCGGACGAAGAGTTCGCCTCCGTGGTCTTCGACGAGGCCTTCGTACGTGCGGCCACGGTGCACGAGCCGACCGCCGTCGAGCGCCTCCTGGCCGCGGCGCAGGCCAGAGCCGAGGCCGCCGAGGCGGAGGCCCACCGCGCCCGCGCCGGAGGCGAGCGCTACGACGACGGCTACGGCCGCTACCGGGCCGGACCCGACCCCGACGACGACGAGGACGAGGACCTCGACGTCCTGGAGGACGGCTACGGCCACCCGGGCCCGTACGGCAGACAGGTGCGCTGGCACCGGCCGGTCGCCTGGGTGCTCGCCCTGATGATGGGCATCGGCATGGTGGCGCTCGCCTTCTCGGCGGTCTACCGCGGCGCCTCCTCCGGCCGCGAGGAGCAGGTGCCGCCGCCCGCCACCACCGAGCCGGCCCAGGGCGGCACGGTGGTGCCGTCGGCGTCCGCCGACCACTCTTCGCCGACCGTGCCGGTGATCCCGCCCAGCCCCTGACGCAGGCCTTGCGGGCACCCCGGGCCGGGGGCGCTGTTCTTGGTGAGAACCTGTCAGAACTTGTCGCCCGGCGGGGCGTTTACCCGGCGTCCCGCAGACCTACCCTGAAGATATGGAAGGGCCTGCGGACCCACCCGAGGGGACCCCCGAGGGCACCCCTAGAGGTGGCGAGGACGAGTACCGGTCCGTCGTCTTCGACGAGTCCTTCGTCCGTGCTGCCCGCCTCCAGGAGTACTCCGCCCAGGAACGCATCACCGACCACGCTCCCGCAGTCCGGCGGCGCCCGCCACTGCGCCGGGCCGGACTCTCCCGGCAGGCGCTGGTCCTCGTCGTGCTGATCGCCCTCGCCTTCGGCACCGCCCTCTACATGGGCATACGCCACCCCTACGAGAGCCCCACCGCACGGGAGCCTGCCGAGCCGCTGCGGATGTCGGTGGTGCCGCTCGCCCCCGAGGGCAAGGTGCCCGGCCACTCCGACGTCGAACACCTGTACACCAGCAGTCCCGCGGCCCAGTTCCGCATCGGCGCCGAGGGCGTCCCGCTGCCCGCCTCGCGGCGTACCGCGCACTTCTCCGAGAGCCAGGTGGTCTCCGCGCTGACCACGGCGAAGGACTACATCGTCCGCTCCTCGCTCGACCCCGAGGTGCTCACCGGCCGCGCGACCCGCTCGGTGCGGGTGCTGCTCGACCCCGACCAGCTGGACCAGTTCGACCGGAGCATCACCCGGCCCGCCGCCGACGGCCGGCACGCGCTCACCGGGTGGCTGGTCCGCTTCGACCCCGCCCAGGCGCAGCTGGCCGACCGCAAGGTGCGCGTCCAGGGCACCCTCCAGGCCACCGAGGCCGACTCCTCCACCCTGGAGGTCCTCTCCGACCACACCTTCGTCTACGCGCTGCGCCCGGCCGGCGCCGACCGTGACGCGCGGGCGTCGCTGTTCACCGTCCGGCGCGAGCTGCACTTCCGCTTCGACCGCGAGGACCTGCGGCTGCGCCAGGCCCAGCTGGTCGCCTCGCACGTCCAGGCCGGCCCGCTGTCCTGCGCCGAGGACTCCGCCGCCCGGCTGCGCCCGCTGCTCGCCGGCCAGACGGCCGACCAGGGCGGCCCGGCCGGCACCGACCCGTACGTCACCGGCAGCACGCCCGCCCTGTGCGGCGCACTGGCACCGGCGGCCCAGCCGAAGCCCTGAAGGACCGAGCTGTGACGGACAGCCCTGAAGGACCGAGCTGTGACGGACAGCCCTGACGGACCGAGCCGTGACGGATGGCAACGGGCGGCCGAGGTGACCGGCCGCGGGCTCAGTCGTCGTCGCGGGGCGGCTGCTCGTCCTTGGGCCGGGGCGGCTTGGGCGAGGCGAACCCGCTGAAGCCGCGCCGGACCCGTTCGCCCAGGTCACCGGCGCCGCCCGCGATGTCGTTGACCAGCTTCATCAGCGGGTCCTTGGAGGTCTTCACCTCGTCCGCGTACGAGCCGGCCGACTCCCGCCAGGAGTCCCGCACCGAGGCGTCCCTGTCCTCGTCGCGGCGCGGGTAGTGGCCGTCCATGAGCCGCTGGTAGTCGCGGGAGGCCGCCCACTTCTTCAGCTCCGCCGCCCGCACGGTGGTGAACGGGTGGGAGCGGGGCAGCACATTGAGGATCTTCAGCACGGAGTCGCGCAGATCGCCGCCGGCCTCGTACTCCTCGGCCTGCTCCAGGAAGGCGTCCACGTTCATCTCGTGCAGATGGTTGCCGCCGGCGATCTTCATCAGGCCGCGCATGGAGGCCTGCACGTCCTGGCCGACCAGCAGCCCGGCGCGGTCCGCGGACAGCTCCGACTTGCGGAACCACTCCCGCAGCGCCGTCACGATCGCCATGATCGCGAAGTTGCCCAGCGGGATCCACGCCACCCGGACCGCGAGCGAGGTCAGGAACAGCAGGATCGTGCGGTAGACGGCGTGCCCGGACAGCGCGTGCCCGACCTCGTGGCCGACGACCGCCCGCATCTCCTCCTCGTCGAGCAGCTCCACCAGGCCCGTGGTGACCACGATGATCGGCTCGTCCATGCCGATGCACATCGCGTTCGGGTTGGGGTCCTGCTTGACGTACATCGGCGGGACCTTCTCCAGGTCCAGGATGTAGCAGGCGTCCCGCAGCATGTCGTTCAGATGGGCGAACTGGCGGTCCGAGACGCGCACCGAGTCCGACAGGAACAGCAGCCGCAGACTGCGCTCCGGCAGCAGGCCGCTCAGCGCCTTGAAGACCGTGTCGAAGCCACTGAGCTTGCGCAGCGCCACCAGGGCGGAGCGGTCGGCCGGATGCTCGTACGCACGTGAGGAGATCCCGGGGAAGCGCCTGCGCTGCCTGCCCGGCACGTGCTCGTGCCCGTTGTGCTGGTGGCCGTCGGACATGTTTCCCCCAAGTGCGTCGGGTGGCCCCGGGTTCCTGCGTGCGCTGCCGTGCTCCCCGGGCCGAGGCCCAGCCTAGGCGGGTTTACCGTGGACGGGCAGTACGGTGCCGGACCTGCCAAGGAGACCCAGGTGATCAGGATCGCCCTCGTCGTGATGCTGGTGGGCTGTGCGCTCACCGCGTGGTTCCTGCTCCGCGGTTACAGGCAGAAGGACGACTGAGAGCGCGCGAAGGTTGCCGCGAGCGCGGAGTCGGCGTGATCGCCGCGAAGGCGCCCGCTTACGATGAGCCGACGTCTTTATCCCGCCCACACGCGATAGGTCCTGCCGAAGATGAGCTTCCACAGCACCGCTGCCCAGTTGGTCACCCTCGCCTCCGAGGGCGGAGAGGGCGGCAACCACGAGAGCCTCAGCCCCTACCTCACCGGTGGCGGCGCCCTGTTCGCCCTGCTGCTCCTGCTGTGGATCACCACCCGCTTCAACCGCGACCGCTGAGCCCGTCGCGGGCGGCCAGGGGAACTGGTGACCGAGGCCCGCAGGCCGGGCCGGTAGGGTCTGCACGCATGGGACAGCAGGACATGCCTACCGGCCCCGGCTGCGGCCCCGTGAGGTCGGGCAAGCGCCGCCTCGGTGTCATGGGCGGCACCTTCGACCCGATCCACCACGGGCACCTGGTGGCGGCCAGCGAGGTCGCCGCCCAGTTCCACCTGGACGAGGTGGTCTTCGTCCCCACCGGCCAGCCGTGGCAGAAGAGCCACCGCTCGGTGTCCCCGGCCGAGGACCGCTACCTGATGACGGTGATCGCCACCGCCGAGAACCCGCAGTTCTCGGTGAGCCGCATCGACATCGACCGCGGCGGCCCCACCTACACCGTGGACACGCTGCGCGACCTGCGCGCGCTCAACCCGGACACCGACCTGTTCTTCATCACCGGTGCCGACGCGCTCGCCCAGATCCTGACCTGGCGCGACAGCGAGGAGCTGTTCTCCCTGGCGCACTTCATCGGCGTCACCCGGCCCGGTCACCACCTCAGCGACCCCGGGCTGCCGGAGGGCGGGGTCACCCTGGTCGAGGTTCCGGCCCTCGCCATCTCCTCCACGGACTGCCGTGCGAGAGTCGCCAAGGGAGCACCCGTCTGGTATCTGGTGCCGGACGGAGTCGTGCGCTACATCGCCAAGCGAGCGCTGTATCGCGGCGAGTGAGCCGAGAGGGGCAGCGGTGAACGACCGATACGACGCGGGCTACGGGACCGACGGGTCCGCCCCGTACGAGCTCGTCGGCTACGACGAGTACGGCCGGCCTGTGTACCGGCAGGCCCCGCCCCAGCAGGTCCACGACCCCTACCAGCAGCACGGACAGCAGGGGTACGGCTACGACCCGTACGCCACCGGAGCCGGTCAGCCCGGGACCGGCTACGCCCCCCAGAGCGGCTACGACCCGTCGTCGTACCCGCCCGACCCGTCGGGCCAGTCCCAAGGCGGCTACGGCGGCTACGACCCCTACGGCACCGCTCAGCAGCCGCAGCAGCCCCGGCAGCCGCACATCCCCGCCCAGACCCCGCCGCACGCCGCCCAGCCCCCGCAGGGCCCGTACGACCCGTACGGCGGCCCCCAGACCGCGCACATCCCGCACCAGCCCGGGCCCGTCGACGGGGAGCCCTCCGCCCCCGGCGAGCCGGACCGGTCCGCGGAGCCGGAGCGCGAGTACCGCACGGAGCAGTTCGCCTTCGTCGAGGACCCGGACGACGCCTCCGAGGACGTCATCGACTGGCTGAAGTTCACCGAGAACCGCACCGAGCGCCGCGAGGAGGCCCGCCGCCGCGCCCGCAGCCGGCTCATCGCCCTCGCCGTGGTGTTCGCCCTGGTCGCCACCGGCGGTGTGGGCTACCTCTGGTACGCCGGGAAGCTGCCCGGCCTGTCCGGCTCCGGCGGCGGCACGGGCACCACGACCGCCGCCGGGGCGCAGAAGCGCGACGTGATCGTGGTGCATCTGCACGACACCAAGAAGGGCGGCACGAGCACCGCGCTGCTGGTGGACAACACCACCACCAAGCAGGGCACCACCGTGCTGGTGCCCAACTCGCTGGCGCTGACGGATGAGGACGGCACCACCACCACGCTCGCCAAGTCCGTCGAGGACGACGGCTCCGAGGCCACCCGGACCGCCCTGGACACGGTCCTCGGCACCGAGATCGAGGGCACCTGGCGGCTGGACACGCCGTTCCTGCTCACCCTCGTGGACCTGGTCGGCAACATCGAGATCGACACCGACACCGACGTGCCCGACCCGGACGCCAAGAAGAAGGGCCAGACCCCGCTGGTGCGCAAGGGGGAGAAGCAGACCCTCAGCGGCAAGATGGCCGTCGCCTACGCCACCTACCGCGCACCCGGCGAGTCCTCCGACGCCCAGCTCAAGCGCTTCGGGCAGGTCATGCACGGGGTGCTGCGCAAGATGACCTCCGACCCGGACGCCGCCACGACCACCGTGCAGACCCTGGGGCAGATCATCGAGCCGCCCCTGACCGACGCCGACCTCGGCTCCTTCCTCGCCCGGCTCTCCGACCTCGCCAAGGGCGGCGACCACAGGACCACCATGCTGCCGGTGCAGCAGGACGGCACCATCAGCGCCCGGGCGAGCGACGGCGTGGTCAAGAAGATCCTCGGCGGCACCGCCAAGAGCCCCGACAAGGACGCCGCCGTCAGCGTCAGCGTGCGCAACGCCACAGGGGTGAAGGACAACACCGAGAAGGCCCGGGTGACGCTCCTCAACGGCGGCTTCACCTTCCTGGAGGGCGGCACCACCGGCGCCGCGGCGGCGTCCAAGGTCGTCTACGCCCAGGCCGCCGACAAGGAGCACGCCACCGAGGTCGCCAAGACACTGGGCCTGCCCGCGGGCTCCGTCACCAAGGGCGAGGTCTCGGCCGGCGCCAGGGTGTCGGTCGTCCTGGGCCAGGACTACGACCCCGGCTCGTAGGCCTCCGGGCGGCGGCGCGCCTCGTGGTGCTCCGGGGCTGCGCGCCTCGTGGTGCTCCGGCCGGCGGTGACCGGTGACACGGGGGTGGTCCCGCCGGCGGTCAGCGGTAATGCGTCAGGTGCCCTGGCCGGTCCGTGAGACCCTGGAGGGCGTAGTGTCCGCCGACCGAAAGCCTTGTAGTGACCGCAACCGACCGTTCCCTCGAGCTCGTCACCACCGCCGCCCAGGCGGCCGCCGACAAGCTCGCGCACGACATCGTCGCCTACGACGTCAGTGACGTGCTGTCCATCACCGACGCCTTCCTGCTCGCCTCCGCGCCCAACGACCGCCAGGTCAAGTCCATCGTGGACGAGATCGAGGAGCGGTTGCAGAAGAAGCTGGGCGCCAAGCCGGTGCGCCGCGAGGGCGACCGCGAGGCCCGCTGGGTCCTGCTCGACTACGTCGACATCGTCGTCCACGTCCAGCACAGCGAGGAGCGCGTCTTCTACGCCCTGGAACGGCTGTGGAAGGACTGCCCCGAGCTGGAGCTGCCCGAGGACGCCAAGGCGACCCGCGGCAAGGCCGCTGAGCATGCCCGGCAGCAGGAGGCCGAGGCCGCCGCGGAGACGGGCGGTGAGTGGCGGTGAGCACCACCGGTGAGGTGGGCGGCTCCCGGACCAGGGGCCGCCGCATCATCCTGTGGCGCCACGGCCAGAGCCTCTGGAACGTGGAGCGCCGCTTCCAGGGCACCACGGACGTGGAGCTCACCGAGACCGGCCGCGCCCAGGCCCGCCGCGCCGCCCGGCTGCTGGCCGGCCTGCGCCCGGACGCCATCATCGCCTCCGACCTCAGGCGCGCCGCGGACACCGCCGCGGAGCTGGCCGCGCTCACCGGCCTGGAGGTGACCCTCGAAGAGGCCCTGCGGGAGACCTACGCGGGCGTCTGGCAGGGCCTGACGCACGACGAGATCATCGCCCGGTACGGCGACGAGTACGCCGCCTGGAAGCGCGGCGAGCCGGTGCGCCGGGGCGGCGGCGAGCTGGAGACCGAGGTCGCCGACCGGGCCGCCCCCGTGGTGCTCCGGCACGTGGAGAAGCTGCCGGAGGACGGCACGCTGGTCGTCGTCAGCCACGGCGGCACCATTCGTACGACCATCGGCCGGCTGCTGGGTCTCGCCCCGCGCGACTGGGAGAGCCTCGGCGGTCTCACCAACTGCTGCTGGTCCGTCCTCGGCCAGGGCGCCCGCGGCTGGCGGCTGCTGGAGCACAACGCCGGCACGCTGCCGGAACCGGTGCTGGGCGACGACGACTGAGACGGCGACCGGGCAGGTCGCGCCGGGCCGGGACCCGGATTTCACTTTCCGGCAGGTCACAGGCTAAAGTTCTTCTTGTTCGCCCGCCGAGCGGGGCCGGAACAACATGCGGCTTGGCCGCGTGACCAAGGGGCTATAGCTCAGTTGGTAGAGCGCCTGCATGGCATGCAGGAGGTCAGGAGTTCAATTCTCCTTAGCTCCACAGCTCGACAGAAGAAGATCCCGTCCCCCTCAGGGGGGCGGGATTTTTCGTTCTCCGGGTTGAGCAGACCACGTCCGACAGGCGTATACCTCTACGAGGCGCCCATTCGTGTCCCGACCGGTACCACGGCGTCGCTGACCGTATTGGCCCGGTCGTGGCAGAATCAAACGGCCGGAAGGGGGCGCGGCCCGACGGGAGGGAGTTGCGATGCCTGCGAGCATCCGCGAGGAGGTCGGACACCTCCTCACAGCGGTGTTGACGCTACGGACCTCGACCCGCATCCACTGCCCTTCCTGCGGTTCCGCCCATGTCGCCCAGGTGCTCGGCGACAACGGCGGAATCTCGTACGTGTGCACGGCCTGCGGCCACAGCTGGAGCTGATCGATGGGTGCACACAGGCGGAAGTGCGACTGGTGCGGCAGCGGGACGCCGATCGTCCGCGACATGGAGCCGATCAACCCCGACTACCAGTACTGGTGCGAGGAATGCGCGCGGGCGCTGATCATAAAGGGCGACCCCATCGAGACCTACCGGGAACTCGAGGGGGAGCCGATCTACGGCCGGCTCCTGGAGGAGCACTGCACCCTCAAGCGGTTCTATTCCTTCGTGACCGCTTGAGGCGACGGCCGTGACGGCTCGGTCCGGCGGCCCGCCGCCCGCGAGGCTCCTTGATCGAAAGAATAAAGGTGCCAAATCGGGCAGACCGGAAACGATTTGGTGTTGGACCGGGTGGACCGTGTAATGTTGGCGTCGCCGCCGGGGAAACCCGGAAGGCGGACAACAAGGGGCTATAGCTCAGTTGGTAGAGCGCCTGCATGGCATGCAGGAGGTCAGGAGTTCAATTCTCCTTAGCTCCACAGAAAGATCCCCCGGTCCTGACGGACCGGGGGATCGTCGTTTGTGCGGGTGCGTACGTGCCTGTACCGCCGTGTACGGCCCTGTACACGCTCCGGGCGCGAGCGAGCCCCGGTGGTGTACCGGGGCCCGCGCGCCGCGGGCGCGTCCTCAGCGCCCCAGGGCGCGCCGTCCGCGGCCCTGGGAGAGCACCGGCAGATTCCGGGTCGGGGCCTTCGCCTGCGGCCCCTCCTCCTCGATGCGCAGGGCCAGCGCGGGGCAGCGGCGCACCGCCCGCATCGCCTTGGCCTCCGCATAGCGCGGCACCGGGGCCTGAGCGACCGTCGGGAAGCCGTCCGCGCCCAGCTGGAAGACCTCCGGCAGGATGTCCGCGCACAGGCCGTGGCCCCGGCACAGCGTCCAGTCGACGAAGATCTTCTGGCGGCTGGGGCCGTTCTCCTCCGACTGCCCGCCGCCCGGGATGCCCGTCGGGGCCCTGCCCCCCTCGAACAGCGGCAGAACGCCGTGCACGGGCCGTCCGCAGCCGTTGCCGAGGACATGGGCGGCCAGGTCGTCGGTGAACGCCTTGACCGTCGACTCCAGGAACATCGCGGAGCCGTCCGGGTGCGAGCAGGCGCCGCGCCGCTTCACGTTCTTGGCGACCTGCTTGAGCGCCTCCAGGGCGGCCGGACCGCCGCCGTTGAGGATGTCCTCCATGCCGCGCGCGGCGGCCGGCAGCCCCAGGTAGCAGGGGCCGCACTGGCCCGCGCTCTCCTCGGCCAGCCACTGCGCCACCCGCAGCGACTCGCCCAGCGGGCAGGTCTCCTGACTGATCGGCAGGATCGCGCCGGCGCCGAGCGAACCGCCCACCGCGTCCAGCGAGTTGCGCGAGACGATCGCCTCGTTGACGGTCGCCGCGTCGATCCACTTGCCGTGGTAGCCGCCGGTCAGCACGCCCTGCGGCACCGGCGGCGCCCCGGCGAGCTGCAGCACGTAGCGCAGCGGCACGCCCGTCGGCACCTCGATCACCATGGGACGGGCCACCGCCCCGGACACCGTGAGCATCACGGTGCCCGGCTCGTCGTACAGGCCCGTGTTGCAGTAGCGCTCCGGGCCGATGCGGGCGGCGATGGCGAGCTGCGCGAACGTCTCGGCGTTGGACAGCAGGGTGGGCGCGCCGCCGACGCCGCTCTTGGAGGCGCTGATCTTGCGGCCGGGCGGGATCGCCGGGCCGCCGTCGATGGAGCGGATCAGGGAGGCGGCGGCGCCGGTCACCATGCGGACCGGGTTGCGCTGCACCCGCGCCCGCAGCGCCGAGCGGCGGCCGTTGCTCAGGCCGCGCTCGGCGAGCGCCTTCTCCATCGAGCGCTGGGTCGACTCCCGGGTGACCCCCACCACGAGCGTGCGGGCCCCCATGGCCTCGGCGCACAGCAGCGCGCCGTCCAGGATGAGATGCGGGGCACGGTTGATCAGCACCGTGTCCTTGCGGCAGGCCGGTTCGTCCTCACTGCCGTTGACGACCACGACCGGCCGGACACCGCGTTTGATCGCCGATTCGGCGACCGAGCGCAGCTTCTTGTGGAAGGGGAAGCCCGCGCCGCCGCGTCCCCTGAGATTGATGCGCTCGGCGAGCGACGCGAGTTGCTCGCCGCCCATCGGCTCGAGCGGCCCGTGCACCTTGAGGTGCATGGGCAGATCGAGCCGGTCGACAAGGTCGAAGCCCGACGTGAGCTGGGGAAGGCCGACGACGCGGACTTCGGGGACGTCGGGCAGGGCCTCGTTCACTTATAGCCTCCGGAAGGCATGTTCCAAGGTTCGCCCGAGCCCGGAGCGTCGAAGTCGTAGGACGAGGACGCACCGGGGAGTGTTTCAGTGGCGGGACCGCTGTTGTACGTGTCACTCGGGTTGTACGTCCCGGAGAGGGTGTTCGTCTCACCGGTGTCGTACACATCACTCGAGCCGTAGCCGGTTCCGGCCGGATTGTTGTAGGCCGGGATGGTGTATCCCGTGTCGTTGAGCGGGTCGTAGGCCGACGGCGGGGCCTCGCCGACCGGCGGCGGGGACGGGATCGGCCAGCTGCCCGAGGTGCTGGCGGGGGAGTCCACCCGCGGCATGCTCCCGGTCGAGTCCATCAGGGGGAGGCTGCCCGTCGCGTCCACCTGCGGAATGCCGCCCGTGGAGTCCATCCGCGGCAGGCTCCCCGTGGAGTCCACGCGCGGCATGGCGCCGGTGGACTGCAGGTCCAGCGGGGATGTGGCGGTCTGGTCCGTGAACTGCGGCATCTGCTGGGTCTGGGCCGGCGCCGACACCGCGCGGTAGGCGGCGGCGAAGCCGTTCGCGGGCTCCGCGGCGGCCGGCCGCTCGGCCTGCTCGAAGCGCGGGCCGGCGTCGCGCTTCGACCCGCCGCCCCGGCCCTCGTAGCCGGGCAGCGTGGCCTCCGCGGCCCGCGACCTGCTCTCCTCCAGCAGCTCCTCGCGCCGCGGCTGCTCCTCGGTGATGCCGAGGAAGTTGCGGATCCCGTCCGCGACCCTGCGCTTGACCGAGCGCGGGGAGGCGCGCAGCACCAGGGCCGCGGTGACGCCGAGCACCGACAGGCCGTAGAGGATCATGAAGATCGGCTTGGCCGCTCGACCCGCGTAGAGCCCGTGGACGAGCGCCGCGCACCAGGCCGGGTAGGCCAGCATGTGCATGGCCCGCCAGTGGGCGGCGACGGGCGCCGGGGTGGCGAAGCGGTTGCGCAGGATGCCCGTGATGCCCACGAAGATCATCAGCATCGCGGCGATGGTGCCGAGGCCGATCAGGAAGGTCCGGCCCATGACCACCTCGTCGTCGGTGAGGGCCAGGCCGAAGGGGATCACCGCCGCGATCCACGAGGTGTGGTCGAGGATCAGCTTGATGGCTATGTGCACCAGCAGGAAGGCGATCGAGGCGACCGCCGTGGTGCGGTGCACCGCCTGCGCCATGATCCGCTGGCGCACCCCGAGCAGGACGCGGTCCTGGGCGACCAGGCCCCAGATCACCGAGCAGCTCAGGCACACCAGCGACAGGACGCCCACGCCGAAGTTGAGGAACTCGAGGAGCCAGTCGTCCGCCGTGCTGTCGTCCGGCCTCACTGCCTACCTCCCCGCGTCTCGGCGGCGGACGGGCACGGCGCATCGGCAGCCGGCCGGCCCTTCACGGGCGGCGGGCTGCTGTGTGGAGGCAGGTTCATGGGGCAACTCCGAACGGTTCGGTAAAGCGGTCCCGCTGCCGCACTCTAAGCCCAGCGATACCGGTGGGTACGAGGTTTGAGTTATTGCGCTGTTATCAAAAGAGCATCTGGTCGTTGTAATGCCCCTTAGTGACTGTTACGCGAAGTAACTTTTGCGCGGCGTTCAGGCGATACGCGCCGGGAAGCGCGTCGCGACCGGCTCCGGCGCTGCGGTACCCTTGCGCCATGCGTGCCGTACGCCTTCTGCTTAGCGGGCCGCGCTGATCAGTCCCGGCCACCGCCCGAGAGCCGTTCGCATCGGGTGGCCGGAATCGGCGCGGCGTCCCCTCCTGTGCGAGGGGATTTTTCATTTCCCGGAAGTCGCAGGTCGCAGGCAGAGACGATCGATGGAGCTTTGAGGACATGAGCGAGACGAACCCCGCTGCCGCCGCCGCGGAGGCCGCGCCGCACCGCTACACGGCCGCCCTGGCCGCCGAGATCGAGGCACGCTGGCAGGACTTCTGGGACGCCGAGGGCACCTACGCCGCGCCCAACCCCACCGGCGACCTGGCGGGCGACCCCGAGACGGTCGCCAAGCCCAAGAAGTACATCATGGACATGTTCCCGTACCCCTCCGGTGCGGGCCTGCACGTCGGCCACCCCCTGGGCTACATCGCCACCGATGTCTACGCCCGGTTCCAGCGCATGACCGGCCACAACGTGCTGCACACCCTGGGCTTCGACGCCTTCGGCCTGCCCGCCGAGCAGTACGCGGTGCAGACCGGCACGCACCCGCGCGTGTCCACCGAGGCCAACATCGAGAACATGAAGACCCAGCTGCGCCGGCTGGGCCTGGGCCACGACAAGCGCCGGTCGTTCGCCACGATCGACCCGGACTACTACAAGTGGACCCAGTGGATCTTCCTGCAGATCTTCAACTCCTGGTACGACGAGAAGGCCCGCAAGGCCCGCCCGATCTCCGAGCTGATCGCCCAGTTCGAGTCCGGTGAGCGCGAGGTACCGGGACACACCCGCCCCTGGAGCGAGCTGAGCGAGGCCGAGCGCGCCGACGTGCTGGGCGAGTTCCGCCTGGCCTACGCCTCCGACGCGCCGGTCAACTGGTGCCCCGGCCTGGGCACCGTGCTGGCCAACGAGGAGGTCACCGCCGAGGGCCGCTCCGAGCGCGGCAACTTCCCCGTCTTCAAGGCCAACCTGCGCCAGTGGAACATGCGCATCACCGCCTACGCGGACCGCCTGCTGGAGGACCTGGAGGCGCTGGACTGGCCCGAGGCGATCAAGCTGCAGCAGCGCAACTGGATCGGCCGCTCCGAGGGCGCCCGCGTCGACTTCCCGATCGACGGCGAGCGCATCACCGTCTTCACCACCCGCCCCGACACCCTGTTCGGCGCCACCTACATGGTGCTGGCGCCCGAGCACCCGCTGGTGGAGAAGTTCACCCCGCAGGAGTGGCCCGAGGGCACCCACGAGGTGTGGACCGGCGGCCACGCCAGCCCCGCCGAGGCCGTCGCCGCCTACCGCGCCCAGGCCGCCGCCAAGTCCGACGTCGAGCGGCAGGCCGAGGCCAAGGACAAGACCGGCGTCTTCATCGGCGCCTACGCCACCAACCCGGTCAACGGCGAGCAGGTGCCCGTCTTCATCGCCGACTACGTCCTGATGGGCTACGGCACCGGCGCCATCATGGCCGTCCCCGCCCACGACTCCCGCGACTTCGAGTTCGCCCGCGCCTTCGAACTGCCTGTCCGCTGCGTGGTCGAGCCCACCGACGGCCGCGGCACCGACCCGGCCACCTGGGAGGACGCCTTCGTCTCCCACGACGCCAAGATCGTGAACTCCTCCGGCGAGGACGTCTCCCTGGACGGCCTGAACGTCACCGAGGCCAAGGCCCGCATCACCGAGTGGCTGGAGAGCAGGGGCTACGGCGAGGGCACCGTCAACTACCGGCTGCGCGACTGGCTGTTCAGCCGCCAGCGCTACTGGGGCGAGCCCTTCCCGATCGTCTACGACGAGGACGGCATCGCCCACGCCCTGCCCGAGTCGATGCTGCCGCTGGAACTGCCCGAGGTCGACGACTACTCGCCGCGCACCTTCGACCCGGACGACGCCGACACCCAGCCCGAGACGCCGCTGTCGCGCAACGAGGAGTGGGTCAACGTCACCCTGGACCTGGGCGACGGCAAGGGGCCCCGCCGCTTCCGGCGGGAGACCAACACCATGCCCAACTGGGCCGGCTCCTGCTGGTACGAGCTGCGCTACCTGGACCCGCACAACAGCGAGAAGCTGGTCGACCCGGAGATCGAGCGCTACTGGATGGGTCCGCGCGAGGGCATGCCGCACGGCGGCGTCGACCTGTACGTCGGCGGCGCCGAGCACGCCGTGCTGCACCTGCTGTACGCGCGCTTCTGGTCCAAGGTGCTGTACGACCTGGGGCACATCTCCTCGTCCGAGCCGTTCCACAAGCTGTTCAACCAGGGCATGATCCAGGCCTACGTCTACCGCGACAGCCGCGGCATCGCGGTGCCGGCCGCCGACGTGGAGGAGCGCGACGGCGCCTACCACTACCAGGGCGAGAGGGTCACCCGCCTGCTGGGCAAGATGGGCAAGTCCCTGAAGAACGCCGTCACCCCGGACGAGATCTGCGCCGAGTACGGCGCCGACACCCTGCGCCTGTACGAGATGGCGATGGGCCCGCTGGACGTCTCCCGGCCCTGGGACACGCGTGCGGTGGTCGGCCAGTTCCGGCTGCTGCAGCGCCTGTGGCGCAACATCGTCGACGAGGCCACCGGCGAGGTCACCGTCGTCGACACCGAGCCCGACGAGGACACGCTGCGCGCCCTGCACAAGGCGATCGACGGGGTGCGCCAGGACCTGGAGAACCTGCGCTTCAACACCGCCATCGCCAAGATCACCGAGCTGAACAACCACCTGACCAAGGCGGGCCGGCCGGTGCCGCGCTCGGTCGCCGAGCCGCTGGTGAAGATGATCGCGCCGCTGGCCCCGCACATCGGCGAGGAGCTGTGGCACCGGCTGGGCCACAAGGAGTCCGTGGTCTACCAGGACTTCCCGGTGGCCGACCCGGCGTACGTCGTCGACGAGACCGTCACCTGCGTCGTGCAGGTCAAGGGCAAGGTCAAGGCCCGCCTGGAGGTGTCGCCGGACATCTCCGAGCAGGAGCTGGAGCAGGCCGCCCTGGCCGACGAGAAGGTCGTCGCCGCGCTGGGCGGGGCGGGCATCCGCAAGGTGATCGTGCGGGTGCCGAAGCTGGTGAACATCGTTCCGGCTTGATCATCCCTGAGGGGCTTGATCATCCCTGCCCCGAGGGAGGCCGTTCCTGGCTTCCCCTACGGGTAGCCGGGGCGTCGTCTGCGGGCAGGTTCGGGGTTCCGCCGGAACTCCGCGCCTGCCCGTTGCGTTTACCGTGGAAGAGCGGCGCGGAGTGTGCCGGTACAGGTGCTACGGCCCTCAGGAGGAGCCCCGTGGAGGCAGTGTTCGCAGTCGTCGTCCTGCTTTTCGTGCTCCTGATGGTGCTCGGTGCCTACGCCACGGTGAAGGTCGTCGGCGCCGCCAAGCGCAGTGCCGACCGCCACATCACCCAGGCCCGCCGCGCGGTCGAGGACCACACCCTGAAGGTCAAGTCCCTGGTCGCGCCAGGCGCCGCGGGTGAGGTCGCCCAACTCCGGCTCAAGCTGCGCACCTCCATGCGGGCCACCCAGGACACGCTCCAGGCGGCCGCCGCCGAGGACGAGTCGATCAAGGAGTCCCTGGCCCTCTTCGAGCGCCTCAGCGCCCACGGCCACGAGCTGGACGCGGAGCTGCGCCGGCTCGAGGCCGAGCCGGACCGGGCCACCCTCGCCGAGCGGCTGCCCGGCCTGCGCGAGCGCACCGAGCGCATCACACAGTCGGCGGACTCCCTGCGCTGGGCCGCCCGCGACCGCGCCCGCCGCTTCGCCGAGGACGACCTGGAATCGCTCAGCACGCAGATCGACATGGAGGCCGGGGCCCTGCGGCACTGGACCACCGAAGAGCCGCCGGCGAGTGGGCAGACCCCTTCCGGGACCGGGGCGGGCCGGTCGGCCGCCGGCTCGCGGCCCGCCGCCGCGCCGTGGCCCGAGGCGCCCGCACAGTCCCCGACAGCCGGTCAGGCCTGGCCCGAGGAACCGGCCAAGGCGCAGGAGCCGGAGGCCGAGCGGCAGCGGCCCGCCATCGCACCCTCCGCACCGCGCCCCGCCTACCCCTGGGAGAAGAAGCGCCGCCCCGAGAGCACCACATGATCCGGACACCGCAGCACCCCGCCCACGGGGCCGGGCTGCCGTGCGGGCGGCGCGCCAGGTAACCTCCAGCTCATGTCCCGCCATGTCGCGATCGTCACGGATTCAACGGCCTACCTCCCGGCCCCGACGATGGAGCGGCACGGCATCACCTCGGTACCCCTGACCGTGGTCCTCGGCGACCGCGCGCTGGAGGAGGGCACCGAGATCTCCACCCGTTCCCTGGCCCAGGCGCTGCAGAAGCGCCGCCCGGTCACCACCTCACGGCCCGGCCCCGAGGTCTTCGCCGAGACGTACCGCAAGGTCGCCGAGGCCGGCGCCACCGGCATCGTCTCCCTGCACCTGTCCGCCGAGCTCTCCGGCACCCACGACGCGGCCGTCGTCGCCGCCCGGCAGGCACCGGTGCCGGTGCGGGTCGTGGACACCGGCATGATCGCCATGGCGCTCGGCTTCTGCGCCCTGGCCGCGGCGCAGACCGCGGAGGCGGGCGGCACGGTGGACGACGCGGTCACGGCCGCCGAGAAACGCGCGGCGGGCACCTCGGCCTATTTCTACGTCGACACCCTGGACTATCTGCGCCGCGGCGGCCGGATCGGGGCGGCGCAGGCCCTGCTGGGCTCCGCGCTCGCCGTGAAACCGCTGCTGCAGCTGGCGGACGGGCGGATCGAGCCGCTGGAGAAGGTGCGCACGGCGTCGAAGGCGATCGCCCGGCTGGAGGAGATCGCCGCCGAGCGGGCGGGCGGCGCGGAGGTCGACATCGCCGTGCACCATCTGGCTGCGCCGGAGCGGGCATCGGCGCTCGCGGAGCGGCTGCGGGAGCGGATCCCTGGGCTGGCGGATCTGCATGTCAGCGAGGTGGGGGCGGTGATCGGGGCGCACACCGGGCCCGGGTTGCTGGGGGTTGTGGTCTCGGCGCGGTGAGGCGCCCTGGGCCTCGGCGGGCGGGCTCGGTGGCGGGTGGGCTCGGGTGCGCCGCCGGGTGGGCGCGGTGGTTGGGCGGGCTCGGCGGCGGGCGGATAGTGCCTGTGACTGTCACGTACGGGTGACGGAGTTGTCCACAACCTGCGGGTAGTCCACGGAGATCGAGCAAGATCATCGCGGGTACGGCGAGGTCCCCGATCCTCGTCGCATGGCACTTCGATCACGTTCACGCACAGCCACTGCAAGCAGCGGACCGGGCCGCGGTCCCGCCTCCGACGGCCGTGTCCGACACCGGCGGCCCCGTCACGGTCGCGGGCACCGGCACCGGGACCGTGATGCCTCGGCGGATGAACTCCGGCGCCGCGCGGAGGCGTTGTTCGGGGCGCGGGACGGGCGGCGGGTGCCGGGCTGGGCTCTGCGCGAGGATCCGCCGGGACCCTTGGTGGCGCCGGGCGTGCCGGATGCGCCGGACGCGGCAGTGGCGCCAGCGGCGCCAGTGACGCCGCACGCCGCGACGGACGACGAGCAGTTGAACTCGGAGGAGGCCCCCGGCCTCACGCCTGCGCCGCCCAGCCGGCGGGAGCGATGGGGGCTCGCCCTGCGCGAGCGGTTACCGCTGTGGATCCAGTCGCGGTGCGGAATGGAACGCCGGAGCCTGATCGCCCTGTCGGTGGTGCTGGTGGTCGCGGTGGGCTTTGCCGTCCAGCACTTCTGGACGGGACGGACCCGGCCGGTGGAGCCCCCGGAGGTGGTGCGGGCGGCCGCGGCACCGAGCGTTCCCGAGTCTCCCCCGGCTGCTGCGGCGAAGGTCCCGGCCTCCGCCGCCGCGGAGATCGTCGTGGACGTCAGCGGCAAGGTGCGTGACCCGGGCATCCATCGCCTGCCGGCGGGCTCCCGTGTCGAGGACGCCCTGCGAGCGGCGGGCGGAGTACGCCCCGGCACGAAGACCGACGGACTCAACCGGGCCCGCTTCCTGGTGGACGGGGAGCAGGTCGTCGTCGGAGGCCCGGCGCCGGGGCCCGCGGCAGGCGGGGCCGGCACGACGGCCGGAGGCGGGACCGGGACCGCAGGCGCAGCAGGAGCCGCCGGCCCGACCGCTCCCATCTCCCTGAGCACCGCCACCCCGGAGCAACTCGACACCCTGCCGGGCGTCGGCCCGGTGCTGGCCCAGCACATCATCGAGTACCGCACCCGCAACGGCGGTTTCCGCTCGGTGGACGAACTGCGCGAGGTGAACGGCATCGGCGACCGCCGCTTCGCGGAGCTGCGGGATCTCGTGCGGCCATGAGCGGCGTACGGGACACCCCCGGCACCCGGTCACCGGTGCACGCCCGCTCCGGGCATCCGCTGGGAGCCGCCCGGCCGCGCCAGGAGGGGCCGGCGGATCTCCGGCTGGTGCCACCGGCGCTGGCGGCCTGGGCGACGGCGGCCGTGATCCTGCCCGCCCCCTCGGGTGTGGGCGCCGGGGTGGTGGTCGTCGCCCTGCTCGCAGCAGGCGTGCTGCTCGTCCTCCTAAGGAGCCTCCGCAGGGCACGGACACGCGTCTCCGCCTCGGCCCTGCTGGTGTGCATCGCCGCGGCGGCGGCATCGGCCGGCCTCCACGGGGCGGATCTGCGCCGGGGCCCGGTACCGGCGCTGGCACGGGAGCTCGTGCCCGTGACGGCCGAGGTCGAGGTCACCTCCGACCCCCGGCTCAGCCGCCCCCGCGTCAGCGGCGCCCACATGGCTCCCCCGGTAGTGCTGATCGAGGGCGAGGTGCGCCGGGTCCGGCGGACGGACGGCGGACCCGAGCAGCTGACCCGGACCCCGGTCCTGCTGATCGTCGACCCCCGCTCGGGAAAGACCGGCACGACCCGGACCAGGCCCCCGACGGCACCAACCCCTGCGGCTCCCCGGCCACGTGACGCCCGCTCGGCCTGGCTGGCGCTGCTGCCCGCCACCCGTCTGGCGGTCGAGGGTCGGCTCGCCCCCGCGCTCGCGGGCGGTGACCGTTTCGCGGCCGTACTGCGCGTCAAAGGCCGGGGCGGACCGGGCATCGTAGGTGAACCGTCGGCCGTACAGCGCTTCGCGGAACGGCTCCGCGCCGGTCTGCGCGAGGCGACCGACGGGCTCTCCGCCGACGCGCGGGCACTGCTGCCGGGGCTGGTCGTCGGCGACACCTCACGGATCACGCCCGAGCTGGACGAGGCGTTCCGGGAGACCGACCTGACGCACACGCTCGCCGTCTCCGGCGCCAACTTCACCATCCTGCTCGCCCTGCTCCTCGGCCCTCCCGGCCTGGCCCAGCGCGCGGAGCGCCGCGGCCTGGCACCCCGGCTCGGCATCCCGCTCCGGGCGACCGCACTCATGGGAGCCGTGCTCTCCCTCGCCTTCGTCGTGGTGTGCCGCCCCGACCCCAGCGTGCTGCGGGCGGCGGCCTGCGGATCCGTCGCCCTGCTCGCGCTCGCCACCGGCCGCCGCAGATCCCTGATCCCGGCGCTGGCCACGGCCGTCCTGCTGCTGGTGCTCTATGACCCCTGGCTGGCCCGCAGTTACGGCTTCCTGCTCTCCGTGCTGGCCACCGGCGCGCTGCTCACGCTCGCACCCCGCTGGAGCACGGCGCTGCAACGGCACGGGGTCCCGCCCCGGCTCGCGGAGGCGCTGGCCGCGGCCGGTGCGGCACAGGCCCTGTGCGCTCCGTTGGTCGCCGTGCTCTCCGCCCGGGTGAGTCTGGTGGCGGTGCCGTGCAATCTCCTCGCGGAGTTCGCCCTCGCACCGGCCACTGTGCTGGGCTTCGGCGCGCTGGCCACCGCCCCGCGGGCGATGCCGGTCGCCAAGGCGCTCGCCTGGTGCGCGAGTTGGCCCACGGAGTGGATCGCGCAGATCGCCCGCACCGGCGCCGCCCTCCCCGGCGCGGGCGTGGACTGGCCCGGCACCTGGACCGGCGCGGCCTTGCTCGGCGCCCTGACTCTCACCGTGCTGCTCGCCGGACGGCGGCTGCTGCGGCACCCCTGGTGGTGCGGGGCGTGCGCCCTGCTGCTGGTGCTCGTGGTGCTGCGCCCGCCCCCGCTGACCCGCGCCGTCACCGGCTGGCCCCCGCCGGGCTGGAGGATGGTGATGTGCGACGTGGGCCAGGGCGACGCGCTGGTGCTGGCGGCGGGCGAGGGCACCGGCGTGGTCGTGGACACCGGCCCCGACCCCGAGCCGATCGACCGCTGCCTGCACTCCCTCGGCATCACCACCATCCCGCTCGTCGTCCTCACCCACTTCCACGCCGACCATGTGACAGGCCTGAGCGGAGTGCTGCGTGGACGGTCCGTGGGCGCCATCGAGACCACGGGACTCCGAGAGCCCGAAGAGCAGGCGGCGTCGGTCCGCAGACTGGCGGCCGCCCGGGGCATCCCGCTGACCCGGGCCGCCGCCGGGGAGCAGCGGCGCACGGGAGACCTGACCTGGGAGGTGGTGTGGCCGCCCCCACCCGGAGCAGCTCTCCCTGAACCCCTGGGCCCGAACGACGCCAGCGTGGCCATGCTCGTCCGCACGGCCGGCCTGCGCCTCCTCCTGCTCGGCGACCTGGAACCCCCGGCCCAGCGGGCCCTGGCCCGCTCACCGGCCGGCGCCGCACTCGCCCACGTGGACGTCCTGAAGGTCGCCCACCACGGCTCGGCCTACCAGGACCCCGACCTGCTGCGCCGAGCAGCCCCCCGGCTGGCCCTGATCAGCGTCGGCGCGGACAACACCTACGGCCACCCCGCACCCAGCACGGTCGCCGCCCTGCGCGCCCAGGGAGCGATGGTGCTCCGCACCGACCGGCACGGAGCCCTGGCGGTCACCGGCGCACCCGGCGCGCTGCGAGTCGCCGAGGACTGAAGGCACCGAACCGAACGCACCAAGCTGCACGCACTGGACTGAAGGCACCGGAGGGAGACTGAACACATGGACGGGAGACTGATCGCATGAACTCCGAAGAGATCGAGGCCTATCTCGGCCGGCTGGGCGTCGAGCGTCCCGCCCGGCCCACCGACGACGCCCTGCGCACGCTGCACCTGCGGCATCTGCAGACCGTGCCGTTCGAGAACCTCTCCATCCACCTCGGGGAGGAGATCGTGCTCGAGGAGAAGCCGCTGCTGGACAAGGTCGTGGGCGCGCGGCGGGGCGGCTTCTGCTACGAACTCAACGGTGCCTTCGGGGCGTTGCTCACCGCGCTGGGCTACGACGTCACCCTGCTCGCGGCGCGGGTCTACGGGGAGGGAGGCCGGCTGGGCATCCCGTACGACCATCTCGCGCTGCGGGTGCGGACGGTGGACGGCGGCGACTGGCTGACCGACGTGGGCTTCGGCGCCAACAGCCACTTCCCGCTGGCCCTGGGGGAGCGGGGCGACCAGAAGGACCCCGGAGGCACGTTCCGGATCGCCGAGGCCGGGCCCGACGCGGCCGGGGTGCGGGGCGGAGGCGACCCCGACGGAACCGGGGACCTGGACGTGCTGCGCAACGGCAAGCCGGCGTACCGGCTGGAGCGCCGCCCGAGGGTGCTCGGTGACTTCGTGTCAGGGGCCTGGTGGCACAGCACCTCGCCCCGCTCCCACTTCCGTCAGTCCCTGGTCTGCTCACGGGTCACCGAGGACGGCGGCCGGGTCACCCTCAGCGGCCGCAGGCTCGTCCTGACCGGCGCGGGCGACGGCGAGCGCGAGGAGCGGCAACTGGACACGGACGAGGAGGTGCTGACCGCCTACCGGGACCGTTTCGGCATCCGGCTCGACCGGGTGCCCGAGGTGCGGGAGGTGCGCGAGCCGTGAGCCGGCGTCCCGGGTGACCGGGACGTGCGGACCGGGGATGTCGCGGCGGACCCGAGAATGAGTGTCGTGAGTGATGTGCGACATGTACTGGTGCTGCCGGACCGGGACGCCGCGGAGGAGGCCGTCGAGGCACTGGCCGAGAGGTTCGGAGTGAATGAGGAGGTGCGGATCGTCCGCGACGCCCTGGCCGGCGAGGACGACGCGGAGGACGCCCAGTGGCTGGTGCCCCTGCGGGACGAGGACGAACGCCTCGACCCCGAGGAGCTGGACCGCTTCGCGGCGGAGTGGGACGGCTGGCGCGAGGAGCCGTAGCCACCGGTCGGCCACCGGCCGGCCACCGGCCGGCCGCCGGTCGGTCTCCAACCCGCCCCCCGGACAGGCACCCGCGCCCCCGCCCGGACACGGCCCGCCCCGCCGGTCGGTCTCCAGCCCGCCCTCCCCGGAGAGGCACACCCCGCCCCCGCCGGGACGGCAACCCGCCCCCGCCTGGACGGCAACCCGCCCCCGCCGGGACGGCAACCCGCCCCCGCCGGGACGGCAACCCGCCCCCGCCTGGACGATGGCCCGCCCCCGCCGGGACGGCAACCCGCCCCCGCCGGGACGGCAACCCGCCCCCGCCGGGACGGCACCCCGCCCCCGCCGGGACGATGGCCCGCCCCCGCCGGGACGGCACCCCGCCCCCGCCGGGACGATGGCCCGCCCCCGCCGGGACGGCAACCCGCGCCCGCCGGGACGGCACCCGCCCCCGCCGGGACGGCACCCCGCCCCCGCCGGGACGATGGCCCGCCCCCGCCGGGACGGCACCCGCCCCCGCCGGGACGGCAACCCGCGCCCGCCGGGACGGCAACCCGCGCCCGCCGGGACGGCACCCGCCCCCGCCGGGACGGCAACCCGTGCCGCCCCGCCCTGTCAGTGCCCCGTGTCATCCTTGTCGCGATGGCCAGGAAAGCTGCTCAAGACGATCCCCTCGCTCCGGTGACGCTCGCCGTCGGCCAGGAGGAGCTGCTGCTCGACCGTGCCGTGCAGGAGGTCGTCGCCGCGGCGAAGGCCTCCGACGCCGACACGGACGTCCGTGACCTGACCCCGGACCAGCTCCAGCCGGGCACTCTCGCCGAGCTGACCAGTCCCTCGCTCTTCGCGGAGCGCAAGGTCGTGGTCGTGCGCAACGCGCAGGACCTGTCCGCGGACACCGTCAAGGACGTCAAGGCGTATCTCGCCGCGCCCGCCGAGGAGATCACGCTGGTGCTGCTGCACGCCGGCGGGGCCAAGGGCAAGGGCCTGCTGGACGCCGCGCGCAAGGCGGGCGCCCGCGAGGTGGCCTGCCCCAAGATGACCAAGCCGGCGGACCGGCTGGCGTTCGTGCGCGGCGAGTTCCGCGCCGCGGGCCGGTCGGCGACGCCGGAGGCGTGCCAGGCGCTGGTCGACGCCGTGGGCAGTGATCTGCGGGAGCTGGCCTCGGCGGTGTCCCAGCTGGTCGCGGACGTCGAGGGCACCATCGACGAGGCGATCGTCGGCCGGTACTACACCGGCCGCGCCGAGGCGTCGAGCTTCACGGTCGCCGACCGGGCGGTCGAGGGGCGGGCCGCCGAGGCGCTGGAGGCGTTGCGCTGGTCGCTGGCGACCGGGGTCGCGCCGGTGCTGATCACCAGCGCGCTGGCGCAGGGCGTGCGGGCCATCGGGAAGCTGCAGTCGGCGCGCGGCGGCAGACCCGGCGATCTGGCCCGCGAGCTGGGCATGCCGCCGTGGAAGATCGACCGGGTGCGGCAGCAGATGCGGGGCTGGACGCCGGACGGGGTGGCCGTGGCGCTGCGCGCGGTCGCCGAGGCGGACGCGGGGGTGAAGGGCGGCAGCGACGACCCGGAGTACGCGCTGGAGAAGGCGGTCGTCACGATCGCCCGCGCGGCGCGGTCGAGGGGCCGGGCGTAAGGGCGTGTCAACGGGCGCACCAGCGGGAGCCGTCCGCACCGGGTGATCGAGTCGCCTCCCCTCCCCGGAGGAGGAGAATCGAGAGTGTCAGCCTCGGGTCGCCGGTATACGGGAAGGTGGCGAGCGCCATGGCTGAACATCCGCACGCAATGCTCGTACGCAAGGGATACGGAGCGTTCATCGAGGGGGACCTGGAGGCCTTGCGCGACCTGTTGTCGTCGGACGCAACCCACCATGTTCCCGGCAGCGGGATCATCTCGGGTGACTACAAGGGACGGGACGCGATCCTCGACATGTACCGCCGGCTCGGTGAGGAGACCGGAGGGACCTTCCGTGTCGAGCTGGGCCAGATCTTCGTGGACGGCCGGGGGCACGCGATGTCCGTGCACCACGCGATGGGGGACCGGCAGGGCAAGCACCTGGACGAGGACGGCGGCATCGTCTTCCGGATCGTCGGCGACAAGATCACCGACCTCGACGAGTGCGTCGCCGACCTCGACGCGGCGAACGACTTCTGGGCCTGAGAGGCCGTGACGGCTTCCGGTCCTGTCGTCCGGTCCTGCAGCACCGAGGACCCCGTGAACACCGGGGACCCCGTGAACACCGAGGACCCCGTCCGTCACCCTGGGGAGGGGTGAGCGGACGGGGTCCTCGTTCACAGCTGATGAGCTCGTACCCGCGTGGCGAACGCAGGCCGCGTACGAACTCGGTGTGCCGGTCGGGGGCGGATGAGAGAGGGCCCGCCCGGGTCCTTCCGGCGATCAGATCAGCAGATCGACCGGCTTCGGGAGCCGGTCAGCCCTTGAGGGCCGCGACCTTCTGAGCCAGGGCCGACTTCTTGTTGGCGGCCTGGTTCTTGTGAATGACGCCCTTGGAGGCAGCCTTGTCGAGCTGACGCGCGGCAGCGCGCTGGAGCTCGACGGCCTTCTCGACGTCACCCGCGGCAACGGCCTCGCGAGTCTTGCGGATCGCGGTCTTCAGAGAGGACTTGACGGCCTTGTTGCGAAGCCGGGCCTTCTCGTTGGTCTTGTTCCGCTTGATCTGGGACTTGATGTTCGCCACGAATGAGCCTTTTCAGAGTTGTTCTGAGTTGCCTCAGGTGGTACCTGAGCCTTCGGGAGTGTCTCGTGCGAGAGGGCATGAGACACAGCGCCCTAGACTACCAGCGGCTCTTTGCCCGGCCCAAACCGGTCGCCGCTCCCCACCCGTGGGACCATGGAGACTACGTATCGATCCGACCCGAGGCATAAGGCGCCTCAAGAGACAGGACCCTGCGTGCCCGCGACCCCTAACCATGTGCCCGAACCGAGCCGTACCGACCCGGCTCTGATCCGCAACTTCTGCATCATCGCGCACATCGACCACGGCAAGTCCACGCTCGCCGACCGGATGCTCCAGCTGACCGGGGTGGTCGAGCAGCGGCAGATGCGCGCTCAGTACCTCGACCGCATGGACATCGAGCGCGAGCGCGGCATCACGATCAAGTCCCAGGCCGTGCGGTTGCCGTGGGCACCGACCCACGACAAGGGCAACACGCACATCCTCAACATGATCGACACCCCGGGGCACGTCGACTTCACCTATGAGGTGTCCAGGTCGCTCGCCGCGTGCGAGGGGACCATCCTCCTCGTCGACGCCGCCCAGGGCATCGAGGCGCAGACCCTCGCCAACCTGTACCTGGCGATGGAGAACGACCTCACGATCATCCCGGTGCTGAACAAGATCGACCTGCCGGCCGCGCAGCCCGAGAAGTTCGCCGAGGAGCTCGCCAACCTGGTCGGCTGCGAGCCCGACGACGTGCTGAAGGTCTCCGCGAAGACCGGCCTCGGCGTCGAGGCGCTGCTGGACAAGGTGGTCGAGGACATCCCCGCGCCGGTCGGCGTCAAGGACGCCCCGGCCCGCGCGATGATCTTCGACTCGGTGTACGACTCCTACCGCGGCGTGGTGACGTACGTCCGGGTCGTCGACGGCCAGCTCAACAAGCGTGACCGGATCCGGATGATGTCCACCGGCGCCACCCACGAGCTGCTGGAGATCGGCACCAACTCCCCGGAGATGATGCCGGCCGACGGCCTCGGCGTCGGCGAGGTGGGCTATCTGATCACCGGTGTGAAGGACGTCCGCCAGTCCAAGGTCGGCGACACCGTCACCACCCAGCAGAAGGGTGCCGAGGAGCCGCTGGGCGGCTACAAGGACCCCAAGCCGATGGTGTTCTCCGGCCTGTATCCGCTGGACGGCTCGGACTACCCGGAGCTGCGCGAGGCGCTGGACAAGCTCCAGCTCAACGACGCCGCCCTGGTCTACGAGCCGGAGACCTCCGCCGCGCTCGGATTCGGCTTCCGCGTCGGCTTTCTCGGCCTGCTGCACCTGGACGTGATCCGGGAGCGGCTGGAGCGCGAGTTCGGCCTGGAGCTGATCGCCACCGCGCCCAACGTGGTCTACCGCGTGATCATGGAGGACGGCACCGAGCACACCGTCACCAACCCGAGCGAGTTCCCCGAGGGCAAGATCCACGAGGTGTACGAGCCGGTGGTGCGGGCCACCATCCTGGCGCCCTCGGAGTTCATCGGCGCGATCATGGAGCTGTGCCAGGCACGCCGCGGCACGCTGCTCGGCATGGACTACCTCTCCGAGGACCGGGTCGAGATCCGCTACACCCTGCCGCTGGCGGAGATCGTCTTCGACTTCTTCGACCAGCTGAAGTCCAAGACGCGCGGCTACGCCTCCCTCGACTACGAGCCCACCGGCGAGCAGAGCAGCTCCCTGGTCAAGGTCGACATCCTGCTGCACGGCGACAAGGTGGACGCCTTCTCGGCGATCACCCACAAGGACCAGGCGTACGCGTACGGCGTGCGGCTGGTCGCCAAGCTCAAGGAGCTGATCCCGCGGCAGAACTTCGAGGTGCCGGTGCAGGCCGCCATCGGCTCGCGGGTCATCGCCCGGGAGACCATTCGCGCCATCCGCAAGGATGTTCTCGCCAAGTGCTACGGCGGTGACATCTCCCGTAAGCGGAAGCTGCTGGAGAAGCAGAAGGAAGGCAAGAAGCGGATGAAGATGGTGGGTTCCGTGGAGGTTCCGCAGGAGGCCTTCATCGCTGTTCTGTCCAGCGACGACAGCGCGGGCACAGGCAAGGGCAAGAAGTAACCGGAAGCCGACCGAGGGTCACGGGCAAAGCAGGCGAAATGGGGTCCGCCGCACGAAAGTGGGGCGGACCCCTTCGCGTCCACGGGGTAGCTCTCTGTGCGAAGCGACAGGCCGCAAACCCTTACGCGGGGGCCGGTCGGCCTTTAGTCTGTCCCTGCTCGTAGTTACTCGCGAGTTAAACAACGAATCGCGCGTGTAATCAGCCGCAATAGCCGCAATGAGCCAGCCGCACTGTCGCGGGCCCCGGAGGATGTCGTGAGCGACGCACAGACCTTGATCGAGAACCGTCCGCCGTCCGTGGCGGCCCTCTTCCTGGAGCGCGTGGCGGCCACACCGGACGCCGAGGCATACCGCTATCCCGTCCCGTCGGCCTCCGGCCAGGGGCCGGACGAGTGGAAGTCCCTGACCTGGGCCCAGGCCGCCCAGCGGGTGAACGCCATCGCGGCGGGTCTGATCGAGCTCGGTGTGCGTCCCGAGGAGCGCGTCGCGCTGGCCTCGGCCACCCGGGTCGAATGGATCCTCGCCGACCTCGGCATCCTCTGTGCGGGCGCCGCCACCACCACGATCTACCCGCAGACCAACGCCGAGGAGTCGGCGTACATCCTGGCCGACTCCGGCAGCAAGGTGCTCATCGCGGAGAACGCCGAGCAGGTCGCCAAGGCGGTCGAGAAGCGGGCCGAGCTGCCCGAGCTGACCCGGGTCGTGGTCATCGACCCGGCCGGCGTGCAGACCGACGACTGGGTGATCACCCTCGCCGATCTGGAGAACCGCGGCGCGGCCCGCCTGGAGAAGGGCGCCGAGCTGATCAAGGAGCGGGTCTCCGCGATCACCAAGGACCAGCTCGCCACCCTGATCTACACCTCCGGCACCACCGGCCGCCCCAAGGGCGTGCGCCTGCCCCACGACAACTGGGCCTACATGGCCAAGGCGATCGCCGCGACCGGCCTGGTCCACAGCGACGACGTCCAGTACCTGTGGCTGCCGCTCGCCCACGTCTTCGGTAAGGTCCTCACCTCCGGCCAGATCGAGGTCGGCCACGTCACCGCCGTCGACGGCCGGGTCGACAAGATCGTCGAGAACCTCCCGGTGGTCCAGCCGACCTACATGGCGGCCGTGCCGCGCATCTTCGAGAAGGTCTACAACGGCGTCGCCGCCAAGGCGAAGGCCGGCGGCCCCGCCAAGTACAAGATCTTCCAGTGGGCCGCCGGGGTGGCCCGCGAGTACGCGCAGATCACCCAGGACAACTTCCGCCGCACCGGCACGGCCTCCGCGCCCACCGGGCTGAAGATCAAGCACGCCCTCGCCGACAAGCTCGTCTACGCCAAGATCCGCGAGGCCTTCGGCGGCCGGCTGCGCGCCTGCGTCTCCGGCTCGGCGGCCCTCGCCCCGGAGATCGGCTACTTCTTCTCCGGCGCCGGCATCCACATCCTGGAGGGCTACGGCCTCACCGAGTCCTCCGCGGCCTCCTTCGTCAACCCGGGCGAGGCCTACCGCACCGGCACGGTCGGCAAGCCGCTGCCCGGCACCGAGGTGCGCATCGCGGACGACGGCGAGATCCTGCTGCGCGGCCCCGGCATCATGGAGGGCTACCACAACCTGCCCGACAAGACCGCCGAGGTCCTGGAGCCCGACGGCTGGCTGCACACCGGCGACATCGGCGAGCTGTCGCCCGACGGCTATCTGCGCATCACCGACCGCAAGAAGGACCTCATCAAGACCTCCGGCGGCAAGTACGTCGCCCCCGCCGAGGTCGAGGGCCAGTTCAAGGCGGTCTGCCCCTACGTCTCCAACATCCTGGTGCACGGCGCCGACCGGAACTACTGCACCGCCCTGATCGCCCTCGACGAGGCCGCCCTCCAGGGCTGGGCCGCGGAGAACGGCCTGGGCGGCAAGCCCTACGCGGAGATCGTGGCCGCCCCGGCCACCGTCGAGATGGTCCAGGGCTACGTCGACAAGCTCAACCAGAACCTGCAGCGCTGGCAGACCATCAAGAAGTTCCGCCTCCTGCCGCGCGACCTCGACGTCGAGCACGGCGAGATCACCCCGAGCCTGAAGCTCAAGCGCCCGGTCGTGGAGCGCGAGTACAAGCACCTCATCGAGGAGATGTACGAGGGCACCCGCGAGGCCTGACCCCCACCCACCCCGGCCCCGGAGACCGACGTCCTGGTGACGTCCCTCCGGGGCCGTGGTGTTTCCGCGGCCGGACCGGGCGCGCGTGGGCGCAGGGAGGTGCCCGGTGGCGGGGGCGGTTTCCGCATGTGCGCGGGTGCACGAAAACGACCGGTTGTGGGGCGGTTCTTGAGCGCTTGGGGGGTGGGGTTCCCACGGTTGGCGGGCCACTTCGGTAACTCGGTGCTTATGGGCGGGGCCGGTCTGTCACCCTGTCGGCAGCGATCGAGGTGCATTCGTACGACCTGCCCGGGGAGCTGCCCATGGGGGCCATTCCGACGCAACGGGAGACCGCCTCGCGTACTGCCGAGGTATCGGAGTGCGCGCGGGCGCACGCCACCCTGTCCGGAAGCTCCCTCGCGCCGGGCTCCGCGCGCGCACTGGTACGGGCCGCGCTCGCCGAGTGGACCGAACGGCGCCTGCCCGGGACCGAACACCTGAACCCGCGGGCCGCCGAGGACGCCACCCTGGTCGCCAGCGAGCTCGTCACCAACGCCGTGGTGCACGCCGGCACGGATGTCGAGCTGACCTGCCGGCTGGAGGGCGACACCGGCGCACTGGTGGTCGAGGTCACCGACCAGCACCCCGCCCGCGCCCCGCGCGAGGGCGCACCGGCGCTCGCGGCGGCGCAGGAGCCGGGCGAGGTCGGCCGCGGGCTGCGCCTGGTGGCCGCGCTCTCCGACGCCTGGGGGATCACCTACCGCCCGGAGGCCAAGACGGTCTGGGCCCGCCTCCCCGCCGGGGGCCGCACCCCGGCCGAGGAGAGCGGGACGTACACCGGGGAGGCGGCTCACCTCCTCGTGTCCGCGCCGGGCGGGAGCGGGCTGGCCGCCGTCGGGTCCGAGTGGGACTCCGGTGCGGTGCAGGAGGGTGCGGGAGGCACGGGGGAGCGGCTGGAGGCGCCGGATGCGGAAGGGGCGGAGGACTGGGCCGGGGCCTCCAAGGGTGTGCTCTTCGGGGACGACTGGCTGGAGGGGAGGGCCCGGAGGGACGGGGCCTGGCTGGGGCGGGGCGCGCTGTCCTTCCTCGCCGAGGCTTCCGATCTGCTCGCCGGGCAGCTCGACGAGGACCTGGTGGCCGCGCTCACCGGGCAGCTGATCGTGCCGCGGCTTGCGGACTGGTGCGCGGTCTGGCTGGAGGACGAGGCCGGCGGACACGGCGCCTGGAGCACCACCGCCTGGAGCGGCGGCGCCCGCCTCGCCCGCGTCTGGCACGCCAGCGAGCACCGCATCGAGGAGCTGCGCGACGCCCTCCAGCAGAATCCTCCGGAACCCTCGGATCCCCCGGACACCGGTCCGCGTCCGTATCCGTGGCCCGAGAAGGCGCTCGAGACGGCGGACGCGGCGTACGCGTCGGACGCACCGGACGCGGGGGACGGCTCCGGCGCGCCCGGAGTCGCCCTGGCCTACCGGCTGGTGGCGGGAGGGCGGCCGCTGGGGACGCTGGTGATCGGGCGGGGCGGGATCGCGCGGTTCCCGGACGAGATCACCGGCCTGGTGGAGGATCTCAGCCGCCGGGTCGCGCTCGCCATCGGGGCCGCACGGCAGTACGCCCGGCAGGCCACCATCAGCGCCGTGCTCCAGCGCGGGCTGCTGCCCGGCGCCGTCGCCGAGATCCCCGGGGTCCGCTCCGCCCTCGTCTACGAGCCCTGCGACAAGGGCGGGCCCAGCGGGGACTTCTACGACCTGTTCCCGGCCGGGCAGGGCCGCTGGTGCTTCGCCCTCGGCGACGTCCAGGGCAAGGGCCCGGAGGCGGCCGTGGTGATCGGGCTGGCCCGGCCCTGGCTGCGGCTGCTCGCCCGCGAGGGCTACCGGGTGGCCGACGTCCTCGACCGCCTCAACCAGCTCCTCCTCGACGACGCCACCGAGGCGGCGGACGCGGCCGCCCGCGCGCTGGTGGCGGCCGGGGCCCGGCCCACCGCACCCGGCGACGGGCCCCAGACCCGCTTCCTGTCCCTGCTCTACGGCGAGCTGGTGCCCTTCGAGGGCGGCGTCCGCTGCACCCTCGCCTCCGCCGGGCACCCCCTGCCGCTGCTGCTCGCCCCCGACGGCACCGTGCACACCGTCGCCCAGCCGCAGACCCTGCTCGGGGTCGTCGAGGACGCCGCCTACACCAGCGACAGCTTCGAGCTGCGCCCCGGCGACAGCCTGCTCTGCGTCACCGACGGCGTCACCGAGCGGCGCTCCGGTTCCCGCCAGTTCGACGACGGCGACGGCCTCGCCACCGCGCTGGCGGGCTGCGCCGGCCTGGACGCCGAGCTGATAGCGGAACGGATCACCCGGCTGGTGCACGAGTTCGGGGCCAGGCCGCCCACGGACGACCTCGCCCTGCTGGTGCTCCAGGCGGAGTGAGACGCGGCGGAGTCACAGACCAGGGGCGGGACAGGCAGGACAGGGGGGTGCCGGCCCGGTGCGGGACAATGGAGCACATGCCTTCCGCACTCCCCGACGGCGAGCCCGTCCCCGCCGACGGTGCGCTCCCCGCGTCCGCGCTCGCCGGCGCCGCCGACCGCCCCCTCGGCTTCTATCTGCACGTCCCGTACTGCGCGACCCGCTGCGGCTACTGCGACTTCAACACCTACACCGCGACCGAGCTGCGCGGCAGCGGCGGCGTCCTGGCCTCCCGGGACAACTACGCCGACACGCTCGCCGAGGAGATCCGGCTGGCCCGCAAGGTGCTCGGGGACGACCCGCGGCCGGTGCGCACGGTGTTCGTCGGCGGAGGCACCCCCACCCTGCTGGCCGCCGGTGATCTCGTACGGATGCTCGGTGTGATCCGGGACGAGTTCGGGCTGGCCGAGGACGCCGAGGTGACCACGGAGGCCAACCCCGAGTCGGTGGACCCGGCGTATCTCGCCACGCTCCGCGAGGGCGGCTTCAACCGGATCTCCTTCGGCATGCAGAGCGCCCGGCCGCATGTGCTGAAGGTGCTGGACCGCACGCATACGCCGGGGCGGCCCGAGGCGTGCGTCGCCGAGGCCCGGGCGGCCGGCTTCGAGCACATCAACCTGGACCTGATCTACGGCACGCCGGGGGAGAGCGACGACGACTGGCGGGCCTCGCTGGACGCGGCACTCGGCGCCGGACCCGACCACGTCTCCGCGTACGCCCTGATCGTGGAGGAGGGCACTCAGCTGGCGCGGCGCATCCGTCGGGGCGAGGTGCCGATGACGGACGACGACGTGCACGCGGACCGGTACCTGATCGCCGAGGAGGTGCTCTCGGGCGCCGGGTTCGAGTGGTACGAGGTGTCGAACTGGGCCACCTCGGAAGCGGGCCGGTGCCTGCACAACGAGCTGTACTGGCGGGGCGCCGACTGGTGGGGCGCCGGGCCGGGAGCGCACTCGCACGTGGGGGGCGTGCGGTGGTGGAACGTGAAGCATCCGGGGGCCTACGCGGCGGCGCTCGCGGAGGGCAGGTCGCCGGGAGCGGGGCGCGAGGTGCTCACGGAGGAGGACCGGCGGGTGGAGCGCATCCTGCTGGAGCTGAGGCTCAGGGAGGGCGTGCCGCTCTCCCTGCTGCGCGAGCAGGGCCTCGCGGCGGCCCGCAGGGCCCTGTCCGAGGGGCTGCTGCAGGAGCAGCCGTACCAGGAGGGGCGGGCCGCGCTCACCCTGCGCGGGCGGCTGCTGGCCGACGCGGTGGTACGGGACCTGGTGGACTGAGCGGACGGCTCACCTGGTGGACTGAGCGGACGGCTCACCTGGTGGACTGAGCGGGCGGCTGAAGGGGACCGACCCCGTCGGCGCCCAGGTCGTCACGAATCCCCCGGCCCCTACGTCGTCACGAAGTCGATCAGCTCCTCGACCCTGCCCAGCAGCGCCGGCTCCAGGTCCTTGTAGGAGCGCACCCGGGACAGGATGTGCTGCCAGGCCGCCCCGGTGTTCTCCGGCCAGCCCAGCGCCCGGCACACGCCCGTCTTCCAGTCCTCGCCCCGTGCCACGCGCGGCCACGCCTCGATGCCCAGGGCCGACGGCTTCACCGCCTCCCAGATGTCGATGTACGGGTGGCCGACCACCAGGGCGTGCTCACCGGTGACCGACTCCGCGATGCGCCACTCCTTCGAGCCCGGCACCAGGTGGTCCACCAGGACGCCCAGCCTGGCGTCCGGGCCGGGGGAGAACTCCGCCACGACCGAGGGGAGGTCGTCCACGCCCTCCAGGTACTCCACGACCACGCCCTCGATGCGCAGGTCGTCGCCCCAGACCTTCTCGACCAGTTCGGCGTCGTGACGGCCCTCGACATAGATGCGCCCGGCGCGGGCCACGCGCGCCCGCGCACCGGGGACGGCCACCGAGCCGGAGGCGGTGCGGGCGGGGCGCACCGGCGCGGCGGCGGAGGGCCTGACCAGGGTGACCACGCGGCCCTCCAGGAGGAAGCCGCGCGGCTGGAGCGGGAAGACCCGGTGCTTGCCGAAGCGGTCCTCCAGGGTCACGGTGCCGGCCTCGCAGCGGATCACCGCGCCGCAGAAGCCGGTGGCGGGCTCCTCGACCACCAGGCCGGGGTCGGCGGGCACCTCGGGGGCCGGCTGCGGCTTCTTCCACGGAGGGGTCAGATCGGCGGAGTACTGGCGCATTCTGATGACGATACGAGGAGCCGGGGCGCCGTGATCATCACGACACGCCGAACCTCGCCGCCAGCGCCTCGCGTTGGGCCCGTACGAAGGCCGCGTCCACCACCGCCCCGTGACCGGGGACGTACGCCGCGTCCTCGCCGCCCAGCTCCAGCAGGCGGTCCAGCGCGGCCGGCCAGTGGGACGGCGCCGCGTCGGGCCCGGCCTGGGGCTCGCCCGACTCCTCCACCAGGTCGCCGCAGAAGACCACTTCGGGTTCGCCGGGCACCAGGACCACCAGATCGTGGGCGGTGTGGCCGGGGCCCACGTTCGCCAGCAGCACCTGCCGGCCGCCGCCCAGGTCCAGGGTCCACTCGCCGCTCACCAGGTGCCGGGGGCGGATCAGCGCGTCCACGGCCTCCTCCGCCGCCCGCGGGTCAAGACCGTGGCGCACCGCGTCCGCGCGCAGCTCGCCGCGGCCGTGCGCCAGGGCCGCGTCCAGGCCGACCGCGCCGTAGACCTCCGCACCCGCGAAGGCGGCGGCGCCGAGGACGTGGTCGAAGTGGGGGTGGGTGAGCGCGAGATGCGTCACACGGTGACCGGCGAGCGCCTGCGCCTCGGTGCGCAACCGCACGCCCTCGGCGAGACTCGAGCCCGCGTCGATCAGCAGCACCCCGTCCGCGCCGGCCACGAGGCCCGCCGTGCAGTCCCACACCGGCAGCCGGCACCGCCCCACCCCGGCCGCCACCCGCTCCCAGCCCGACTCTTCCCAAGTCACGGTCATATCGGCGACGCTAGCGGGGCCCGCCCGGCCTTGCCCGGGGTATACCTCCCGGCCGTACACTGGGCCGGGGAAGTCTGGCACTCGCGTGCGAAGAGTGCCAGAGACATGACCGGGCGGAAGGCTTCTGGAGGTGCGCCGTGCTCAGTGAACGCAGGCTCCAGGTGTTGCGCGCCATCGTCCAGGACTACGTCGGTACCCAGGAGCCCGTCGGCTCCAAGGCGCTCACCGAGCGGCACAATCTCGGCGTCTCCCCGGCCACCGTGCGCAACGACATGGCGGCTCTGGAGGAAGAGGGATACATCGCCCAGCCGCACACCAGCGCGGGGCGCATACCCACGGACAAGGGCTACCGGCTGTTCGTCGACAAGCTCGCCGGCGTCAAGCCGATGAGCCCGCCCGAGCGGCGGGCCATCCAGAACTTCCTCGAGGGCGCCGTCGACCTCGACGACGTGGTGGCGCGCACCGTCCGGCTGCTGGCCCAGCTCACCCGGCAGGTCGCCATCGTGCAGTACCCGTCGCTGACCCGGTCCACCGTGCGTCACGTGGAGCTGCTGTCGCTCGCGCCGGCCCGGGTGATGCTCGTCCTGATCACGGACACCGGACGGGTGGAGCAGCGCGTGATCGACTGCCCGGCGCCCTTCGGTGAGACGTCGCTGGCGGATCTGCGCGCCCGGCTCAACAGCCGGGTCGCCGGCCGCCGCTTCACCGATGTGCCGAGCCTCGTCGAGGACCTCCCCGAGGCGTTCGAGGTCGAGGACCGCGGCACCGTCTCCACGGTGCTGTCCACCCTGCTGGAGACGCTCGTCGAGGAGAACGAGGAGCGGCTGATGATCGGCGGCACCGCCAATCTCACCCGCTTCGCCCACGACTTCCCCCTCACGATCCGGCCCGTCCTGGAGGCGCTGGAGGAGCAGGTGGTGCTCCTGAAGCTGCTCGGCGAGGCCAAGGATCCGGGCGTGACCGTCCGTATCGGTCATGAGAACGCCCATGAAGGACTCAACTCCACGTCCGTCGTGTCGGTGGGCTACGGTTCGGGCGGCGAGGCGGTTGCCAAGCTCGGCGTGGTCGGACCGACCCGCATGGACTACCCCGGAACGATGGGAGCGGTACGCGCAGTGGCACGGTACGTCGGACAGATCCTGGCGGAGTCGTAGTGGCCACGGACTACTACGCCGTACTCGGCGTGCGCCGCGACGCGTCGCAGGAAGAGATCAAGAAGGCCTTCCGGCGGCTCGCACGCGAGCTGCACCCGGACGTCAACCCCGACCCGAAGACCCAGGAGCGGTTCAAGGAGATCAACGCCGCCTACGAGGTGCTGTCGGACCCGCAGAAGAAGCAGGTCTACGACCTCGGCGGCGACCCGCTCTCGCAGTCCGCCGGCGGCGGCGCGGGCGGCTTCGGTGCCGGTGGCTTCGGGAACTTCTCCGACATCATGGACGCGTTCTTCGGCACGGCGTCGCAGCGCGGGCCGCGCTCGCGCACCCGCCGGGGCCAGGACGCGATGATCCGCATCGACGTCGAGCTGGACGAGGCCGCGTTCGGCACGACCAAGGACATCCAGGTGGACACGGCCGTCGTGTGCACCACGTGCAACGGCGAGGGCGCCGCGCCGGGCACCAGCGCGCAGACCTGCGACATGTGCCGCGGCCGCGGTGAGGTCTCCCAGGTCACCCGGTCCTTCCTCGGCCAGGTCATGACCTCGCGCCCCTGCCCGCAGTGCCAGGGCTTCGGCACGGTCGTCCCGAACCCGTGCCCCGAGTGCGCGGGCGACGGCCGGGTCCGCTCGCGCCGCACGCTGACGGTGAAGATCCCCGCCGGTGTGGACAACGGCACCCGCATCCAGCTGGCCGGTGAGGGCGAGGTCGGGCCCGGCGGCGGTCCCGCCGGTGACCTGTACGTGGAGATCCACGAACTGCCGCACCCCACCTTCCAGCGGCGCGGCGACGACCTGCACTGCACGGTCACCATCCCGATGACCGCGGCGGCGCTCGGCACCAAGGTGCCGCTGGAGACGCTGGACGGCATGGAGGAGGTCGACATCCGGCCCGGCACCCAGTCCGGCCAGTCGATCCCGCTGCACGGCCGGGGCGTGACGCATCTGCGCGGCGGCGGCCGGGGCGATCTCATCGTGCACGTCGAGGTGCAGACGCCGACCAAGCTCGACCCGGAGCAGGAGCGGCTGCTGAGGGAACTGGCCAAGCTGCGCGGCGAGGAGCGCCCGCAGGGGCAGTTCCAGCCGGGCCAGCAGGGGCTGTTCTCCCGGCTGAAGGACGCCTTCAACGGCCGCTGAACGAGCGTTCAGCACGGGCCGGCGCCCCGGTGCCGGCCCGTTGCCGTGTCTGCCCGCAGGCCCCGTGGGTGCGCCGGCCGAGTCCGGGCAAGCGGCGGTTTATGCCAGAGGAAAGGCTGATTCGGTGATGTTCCGAGGACATGGCACCATGCGGGCATGTCCTCCGCGCTGACCGGTCTTTTCCCGCACCCGATCGTGCAGGCCCCCATGGCGGGCGGCGTCTCCGTGCCGCAGCTCGCCGCCGCGGTCTGCGAGGCGGGCGGGCTCGGTTTCCTCGCCGCCGGGTACAAGACCGCGGACGGCATGTACCAGGAGATCAAGCAGCTGCGCGGACTCACCGGCCGCCCCTTCGGCGTCAACCTCTTCCTGCCCCAGCCGGAGACCGCCGACCCGGCCGCCGTGGACGTCTACGCCCACCAGCTGGCCGGCGAGGCCACCTGGTACGAGACCGAGCTGGGCGACCCGGACAGCGGCCGCGACGACGGCTACGACGCCAAGCTCGCCGTGCTCCTCGACGACCCGGTAGCGGTGGTGTCCTTCCACTTCGGCGTCCCGGCCCGGGAGGTCATCGACTCGCTGCACCGCGTCGGCACCTTCACCTTCGTCACCGCCACCACCGCCGAGGAGGCGCGGGCCGTGGAGCGCTGCGGCGCGGACGCGGTGATCGCGCAGGGCATCGAGGCAGGCGGCCACCAGGGCACCCACCGCGACGTCCCCGCGGCGGACGGCGCCGGCGTCGGACTGCTCTCCCTGGTCGCCCAGGTGCGGGAGGCCGTCAGCCTCCCGGTCATCGCGGCCGGCGGCATCATGCGCGGCAGCCAGATAGCCGCCGTGCTCGCCGCCGGCGCCAGTGCCGCCCAGCTCGGCACCGCCTTCCTCGCCACCCACGAGTCCGGCGCCCACGCCCTGCACAAGCAGGCCCTCACCAACCCCCTCTTCGTCCGCACCGAGCTGACCCGCGCCTTCTCCGGCCGCCCGGCCCGCGGACTGGTCAACCGCTTCCTGCGCGAGCACGGCCCCTACGCGCCCGCCGCCTACCCCGACGTCCACCACCTCACCGCGCCGCTGCGCAAGGCCGCCGCCAAGACGGGGGACGCCCAGGGGATGGCGCTGTGGGCGGGGCAGGGCCACCGCCTGGCGCGGGAGCTGCCCGCCGGGCAGCTGGTGGAGGTGCTGGCCGCCGAACTCGCCTCCGCCCGGACAGCGTTGTCGGCGGGAGGTGCCCTGTGACCGCGCCGGTGTTCGTCGTCGACCGCTTCGATGACCCCGGCGGCGGCAGCTTCGTCCTGGACGGCCCCGAGGGCCGGCACGCCGTCTCCGTGAAGCGGCTGCGGCCCGGCGAGGCCGTCGTCCTCACCGACGGCGCCGGCCGCTGGGCCGAGGGCGAGGTGGAGGCCGCCGAGGGCAAGGACCGGCTCGTGGTGCGCCTGGGCGAGGTCAGGCAGGAGCCCGCCGAGACACCCACGATCACCGTGGTGCAGGCGCTGCCCAAGGGCGACAGGGGCGAGCTGGCCGTGGAGACCATGACCGAGGTCGGCGTCGACCGGATCGTCCCCTGGGCGGCGGCCCGCTGCATCACCCAGTGGAAGGGCGAGCGTGGACTGAAGTCCCTCGGCAAGTGGCGGGCGACCGCCCGCGAGGCCGGCAAGCAGTCCCGCCGGGTGCGCTTCCCCGAGGTCGCCGACGCGGCGAGCACCAAGCAGGTTGCCGCACTTCTCGCCGAAGCCGGTTTCGCCGCCGTGCTGCACGAGAGCGGCACCGAACCGCTCGCCACCGCCGAACTCCCCGCCACCGGCGACATCGTGCTCGTCGTCGGCCCCGAGGGCGGCATCGCCCCCGACGAGCTGGCCCTCTTCGAGCAGTCCGGCGCCCGCGCCTACCGCCTGGGCCGCAGCGTGCTGCGCACCTCCACCGCCGGTACGGCGGCCGCGGCGCTGCTCCTCGGCCGCACCGGCCGCTGGTCCTGACCCCCGCGGACCCCCGCCGCCCCCCGCAGAGCCCCAACCGCCGTATGCGCAAGGGAGCATGACGGGGCGCACAGTGGCCGTATGCGCCCTACCGCCGCGCCGGTGACGATGGCAGGCTGCCGTCCATGGGGGTGTGGCAGAAGCTGTGGGGCGGGACGCGGCTGCGGCGTACGGCTGTGGCGGCCGGTCTCGCCGTGCTGGCCGTGGGCGGCGCCGTGGCGTGCGAACCGGGTGCCGTGAGCTCCGCGACCGTGGCCTACACGGTCGACCAGACCGTCACCGACGAGCTCAACCGGCAGAAGGCCGGGGTGCGCTGGCTCAGCTGCACCGCCTCCTTCGACGGCCACGGCGACGGCGCGGCCACCCGCTCCGCCCGGGAGCGGACCGTCGCCTCCGTCGACTGCCAGGGCGAGACGGAGGACGGCAAGGAGATCACCGTCACCGGCAAGGTCACCCACGCCCTCGACGGCGCCTGCGTCCGCGGCGACATCACCGCCAAGGTGGACGGGAAGCAGTGGTTCCGCGTCGACGGTCTCGGCGACTGCAACGCCAGCAGCCCGCCCCCGGTCGGCGGCCCCACCCCGGACGGGCCCCGGCCCACCGTCACCGTGACCGTCACCACCACCGTCTGGTGCGACCGGTATCCCGACTGCCGCCCCGTCGAGGGCAAGTGATCCGAAGTCCTGGCCGGGCCGCCGTCCGCGTGCTTAGGGTGATCGGGTGACACAGCCTGCATCCGTCGCATCAGCCGCGTATCTCCGGTACCCGCACCCGCACGGCGACCTGGTCGCCTTCACCGCCGAGGACGATGTGTGGCTCGCCCCACTCGACGGCGGCGGCCGGGCCTGGCGGGTCAGCGCCGACAACGTGCCCGTCAACCACCCGCGCATCTCGCCCGACGGCACCACCGTCGCCTGGACCTCCACTCGCGACGGCGCACCCGAGGTGCACATCGCACCCGTCGACGGCGGCCCCGCCCGCCGCCTCACCTACTGGGGCAGCCCCAGGACGCAGGTGCGCGGCTGGACCCCGGACGGCAAGGTCCTCGCGATCAGCGCGCACGGCCAGGCCAGCCTGCGCCGCACCTGGGCCCGCGCGGTCCCGCTCGACGGCGGCCCCGCCGGCACCCTGCCGTACGGGCCCGTCGGCGACGTCGCCCACGGCCCGCACACCGTGCTGCTGTCCGCCACCATGGGCCGCGAGGCCGCCACCTGGAAGCGCTACCGGGGCGGCACGGCCGGCAAGCTGTGGATCGACCGCGGCCAGGAGGGCGAGGACGGCGGCGAGTTCGTCCGGCTGCACGCCGGCCTCGACGGCAACATCGAGTACCCGATGTGGGTCGGCGAGCGGATCGCGTTCCTCTCCGACCACGAGGGCACCGGCGCGCTCTACTCCTCCCTCCCCGACGGCTCCGACCTGCGCCGCCACACCCCGCTCGGAGGCTTCTACGCCCGCCACGCCGCCACCGACGGCACCCGGGTCGTCTACTCCAGCGCCGGTGAGCTGTGGGTGCTGGACGATCTGGACGGCGCCGAGCCGCGCCGGCTCGACATCCGGCTCGGCGGGCAGCGCGTCGACCTCCAGCCGTTCCCGCTGAACGCCGCCCGCTGGTTCGGCTCCGCCTCCCCCGACCACACCGCCCGCGGCAGCGCCGTCTGCGTCCGCGGCACCGTCCACTGGGTCACCCACCGCTCCGGCCCCGCCCGCGCGCTCGCCGCCACCCCGGGCGTCCGGGCGCGCCGGCCCCGCACCTTCCGCGCCGACGGCGAGGAATGGGTGGTGTGGGTGACCGACGCCGAGGGCGACGACGCCCTGGAGTTCGCCCCGGCCACCGGACTCGCCCCCGGCGCCACCCCGCGCCGGATCGCCGCCGGGCAGCTCGGCCGGGTCCTCGACCTCGCCATGGCGCCCGACGGCAGCCGCGCCGCCGTCGCCTCGCACGACGGGCGGGTCCTGCTCGTGGAGCGCGAGACCGGGGAGGTCCGCGAGGTCGACCGCAGCGAGGACGGCGACGTCTCCGGGCTCACCTTCTCGCCCGACTCCGCCTGGCTCGCCTGGTCCCACCCCGGGCCGCGCCCGCTCAGCCAGATCCGCCTCGCCAGCACCACCGACCTTCAGGTCACCGAGGCGACCCCGCTGCGCTTCCAGGACTACGCGCCCGCCTTCACCCTCGACGGCAAGCACCTGGTGTTCCTGTCCACCCGCTCCTTCGACCCGGTCTACGACGAGCACGTCTTCGACCTCGCCTTCGTCGACAGCGTCCGGCCGTACCTGATCACACTGGCGGCCACCACGCCGTCGCCGTTCGGCCCGCAGCGGCACGGGCGCGCCTTCGAGGCGGCCGACCGGGAGGAGACCCCCGACAGCGAGGGCACCCCCACCACCCGCATCGACCTGGAGGGGCTCGCCGACCGGATCGTGCCGTTCCCGGTGGAGGCCGCCCGCTACTCCAACCTGCGCGCCGCCAAGGACGGCGTGCTCTGGCTGCGGCACCCGGTCACCGGCGTCCTCGGCGCCTCGCGGGCCACCCCGGACGACCCCGACCCCAAGACCGAGCTGGAGCGCTACGACCTCGCCCAGCAGCGCATCGAGCATCTCGCCGCCGACGCCGACCACTTCGAGGTCAGCGGCGACGGCAAGCGGGTGCTGCTGTGGACCGACGGGCGGCTGAAGGTGGTGCCCAGCGACCGGCGCGCCTCCGGCGACGACGACAGCGACTCCAACATCACCGTCGACCTCGGCCGGGTCCGCCAGATGATCGACCCGGCCGCGGAGTGGCGGCAGATGTTCGACGAGGCCGGGCGCCTGATGCGGGACAACTTCTGGCGCGCGGACATGAACGGCGTCGACTGGGACGGCGTGCTGGACCGCTACCGCCCGGTGCTCGACCGGCTCGCCACCCACGACGACCTGGTGGACCTGCTGTGGGAGGTACAGGGCGAGCTGGGCACCTCGCACGCCTACGTCACCCCGCGCGGCGGCTGGGGCGACCGCGGCGGCCGGCAGGGGCTGCTGGGGGCGGACATCTCCCGGCACGAGGACGGCAGCTGGCGGGTCGACCGCATCCTGCCCTCGGAGACGTCCGACCCCGAGGCGCGGTCGCCGCTCGCGGCGCCGGGCGTGGCGATCCGGCCCGGGGACGCGATCGTGGCCGTGGCCGGGCAGCCGGTGGACCCGGTGACCGGACCCGCGCCGCTGCTGGTGGGGACGGCGGGCAAGCCGGTGGAGCTGACCGTGCTGCCCGCGGGCGGCGGGGAGCCGCGGCATGCGGTCGTCGTGCCGGTGGCCGACGAGGAGCCGCTGCGCTACCACGCGTGGGTCAGCGACCGGCGCGCCTACGTCCACGAGAAGTCCGGGGGACGGCTCGGGTATCTGCATGTGCCGGACATGATCGGCTCCGGGTGGGCCCAGCTGCACCGCGATCTGCGGGTGGAGGTCGCCCGGGAGGGGCTGGTGGTGGACGTCCGGGAGAACCGGGGCGGGCACACCTCCCAGCTGGTGGTGGAGAAGCTGGCGCGGCGGATCGTGGGATGGGATCTGCCGCGGGGCATGCGGGCGGAGAGCTATCCGCGGGACGCGCCCCGGGGACCGGTGGTCGCGGTGGCGAACGAGTTCTCCGGGTCGGACGGGGACATCGTCAACGCGGCGATCAAGGCGCTCGGGCTGGGGACGGTCGTCGGTACGCGGACGTGGGGCGGCGTCATCGGGATCGACAGCCGGTACCGGCTGGTGGACGGGACGTCGGTGACCCAGCCGAAGTACGCGTTCTGGCTCGAGGGTTACGGGTGGGACGTGGAGAACCACGGGGTGGATCCGGACGTGGAGGTCGTGCAGCGCCCGCAGGACTATGCGGCGGGGCGCGATGTCCAACTGGACGAGGCCATCCGCTTGGCCCTGGAGGCCCTGGAACAGACCCCTGCGAAGGTGCCACCGGCACTCTGACCTAGCTGCGTAGCTGCGGGCTGCCATGCCGACCTAGCTGCGGGCGGTCGTGCCTCTGGGGCGGCACGACCGCCCGCAGCTACGCAGACGGCACGACTGCCCGCAGCTACGCAGGGGATGACAGGACCGCCCGCAGCTGCGCCGGCGTGGATACGATGTCGCTGTAGGTGATCAGCTCGGCGAGGAGGGCGTATGGCTGGGGAGCCGCAGGACGACTGCTTGTTCTGCAAGATTGTCGCGGGGAGCATCCCGGCGACGATCGTCCGGGAGACCGAGACGACCGTAGCGTTCCGGGACATCAACCCCCAGGCACCGACCCATGTGCTGGTGATCCCGAAGGAGCACCACCGGGACGCCGCCGCCCTGGCCGCCGCCGCTCCCCAGCTAGCCGCCGATGTGCTGCGCGAGACGCAGGCCGTCGCCGACGAGGACAAGCTGGAGAGCTACCGGGTCGTGTTCAACACCGGCAGCGGCGCAGGGCAGACCGTCTGGCACGCGCACGCCCATGTGCTCGGCGGGCGCGGTCTCGAGTGGCCCCCCGGATAAGCCGCCTTGTCCGTACGCGAACTGGTGGTGCTGGGCACCGCGAGCCAGGTCCCGACCCGGCACCGCAACCACAACGGCTACCTCCTGCGCTGGGACGGGGAGGGCTTCCTCTTCGACCCCGGCGAGGGCACCCAGCGGCAGATGCTGCGCGCCGGGGTCGCCGCGCACGACCTGAACCGGATCTGCGTCACCCACTTCCACGGTGACCACTCGCTCGGCCTCGCCGGGGTGATCCAGCGCATCAACCTGGACAAGGTGCCGCACCAGGTCACCGCGCACTATCCGCGGTCCGGGCAGCGGTTCTTCGACCGGCTGCGGTACGCCACCGCCTACCGGGAGACCGTCCCCCTCACCGAGGCCCCCGTCCACACGGACGGCGTCCTCGCCGAGACCCCCGGCTACACGCTCGAGGCGCGCCGGCTCTCCCATCCCGTCGAGTCGTACGGCTACCGGATCACCGAGCCCGACGGGCGGCGCATGCTGCCCGAACGGCTGGCCGCGCACGGCATCAAGGGCCCCGACGTGGGCCGCCTCCAGCGCGAGGGCTCGCTGAACGGGGTGACGCTGGAGGAGGTGAGCGAGGTGCGGCGCGGGCAGAAGTTCGCCTTCGTCATGGACACCCGGCTCTGCGACGGCGCCCGCGAGCTGGCCGAGGACTGCGACCTGCTGGTCATCGAGTCGACCTTCCTCGACGAGGACCGGGAACTCGCCGTCGAGCACGGGCATCTGACGGCGGGGCAGGCGGCGCGGGTGGCCCGGGATGCGGGCGTGCGGCATCTCGTGCTGACCCACTTCAGCCAGCGCTACGGCGACCCCTCCGAGTTCGAACGGCAGGCGCGGGCGGCGGGCTACGAGGGCGAGCTGACCGTGGCCCGCGATCTGCAGCGGGTGCCGCTCCCGAAGCGCCGCTGACCCGTGGCGATCGTACGCCGCTGATCTCGCCTTACGATGAGCTGATGGTCCTCCCGAAAGCTGAACTGCACCTCCACATCGAAGGCACCCTGGAGCCGGAGCTGGCCTTCGAACTGGCCGAACGCAACGGCGTCGAGCTGCCCTGGGCCGGTACCGAAGCGCTGCGCGAGGCGTACCGGTTCCAGGATCTGCAGTCCTTCCTGAACCTGTACTACGAGCTGATGGCGGTGCTGCGCACCGAGCGGGACTTCGAGGATCTCGCCGACGCCTACCTCGCCCGCGCCGCCGCGCAGGGCGTGCGGCACGCGGAGATCTTCTTCGACCCGCAGGCGCACATCGCGCGGGGTGTCGGCATGGGCACCGTGGTCGAGGGGCTGTGGCGGGCGCTGGGCCGCAGCCGGGAGACCCACGGGGTGTCCACCCGGCTCATCATGTGCTTCCTGCGCGACGAGTCCGCCGAGTCGGCCATGGCCACCCTGGAGGAGGCCAAGCCGTACCTGGACCGGATCACCGGTGTAGGCCTGGACTCCGCCGAGGTCGGGCACCCGCCGGCGAAGTTCCGCGCGGTGTACGAGGCCGCCGCCGCGCTCGGACTGCGGCGCGTGGCGCACGCCGGTGAGGAGGGGCCGCCCGCGTACATCGCCGAGGCCCTGGATGTGCTCGGTGTGGAGCGGATCGACCACGGGCTGCGGTGCATGGAGGACCCGGCGCTGGTGGAGCGCCTGGTGCGCGAACGCGTTCCGCTCACCCTCTGCCCCCTGTCCAACGTCCGCCTCCGCGCCGTGGACACTCTCGCCGACCACCCCTTGCCCGCCATGCTGGACGCCGGCCTGATGTGCACGGTCAACTCCGACGACCCGGCCTACTTCGGCGGCTACGCCGGCGACAACTTCGACGCCGTGCAGCGGGTGCTGGGCCTGTCCCAGGAGCGGCTGCGCGAGCTGGCCCGCAACTCGTTCCTGGCCTCCTTCCTGGAGGACGAGGAGGAGCTGAGGGCCCGGTATCTCGCCGAGGTCGAGGCGTACCGGTGGCACGACACGGAGGGCGCGGAGTGACGAAGTGAGCGCTGTCGGTGGTGTGGTGCAGACTGGCCAGATCGGCACCACGTCAGGGAGCGCATCGTGAACGCGTCCACCGCGTCCCCCGCGTCGACCGGAGAGGGAGCGCACTCCCGCCAGGGCCAGGTCGACCCCCTCGCCCTGCTGCGCACTCCTCAGGACCCGCCCTGGGACGTCCATCTCACCGGCACCGTCTTCCTCGACATCATCTTCACCGGGCTCGACTCCGCCCCGGTGCGCGGGACCGAGTCCTGGGCGCGCGGGATGGGGTCGAGCCCCGGCGGGGTCGCCAACATGGCCACCGCCCTCGCCCGGCTCGGCCTGCGCACCTCGCTCGCGGCCGCGTTCGGCGACGACCACTACGGCGAGTACTGCTGGGACGCGCTGGAGCAGGGCGAGGGCATCGACCTGTCCCTGTCGCGCACGGTGCCCGGCTGGCACTCGCCCGTGACCGTCTCCATGGCCTACGAGGGGGAGCGGACGATGGTCTCCCACGGCCACGAGCCGCCGCCGGAGGAGCCCGCCCCCGACTGCCCGCCCCGGGCGCGGGCCGCCGTCGCCTCCCTCACCCCGGGCCGCAGCTCCCCGTGGATCGCGCAGGCGGCGCGCAAGGGGGCGCTGATCTTCGGTGACGTGGGCTGGGACGACACCGGGGCGTGGGATCTGGCGGGGCTGGAGGACCTGCGCCACTGCGAGGCGTTCCTGCCGAACGCCGAGGAGGCGATGCGCTACACCCGCACGGACAGCCCGCGGGCGGCCGCCCACGCGCTCACCGAGCACGTCCCGCTGGTCGTGGTGACACTCGGCGCGGAGGGCGCCTACGCGGTGGACCGGCGGACCGGTGAGTGCGCGGAGGTACCGGCGATCGAGGTGGAGGCGCTCGACCCGACGGGCGCCGGGGACGTCTTCGTCGCCGGTTTCGTCACCGGCACCCTCGCCGGCTGGCCGCTGGCCGACCGGCTCGCCTTCGCCGGCCTGACGGCGGCCCTGTCGGTACAGGAGTTCGGGGGCTCGCTCTCCGCCCCCGGCTGGGCGGAGATCGGCGCCTGGTGGCGGAGGGTCCACTCCGTCCAGGGCCAGGAGCCCGCCGCCCTGCGCCGCTACGGCTTCCTGGCCGACCTGGTCCCCGAGGAGTCGGTACGCCCCTGGCCCCGCCGCCGAGCAGTCCCCACCATCGGCTTCCGCCGCTCGGCCTGAGCACGAGCCTCTCCGCAAGGCGGGCGGGCGGCGCCTGCCGCACCAGCGGTGCGGGGACGGCCGCGCGCTCGCCGCCCCGGCCGGCACCCCGACAGGCCGGCACCCCGACAGGCCGGCACCCCGACCGGTCGGCCGCCTGGCCCCTGGGCGGCGTCCTCGGTACCGGCCCCGCCGTCCCGCCGTGGTCGGTCAGGAACGCCGATGTCGGACGCAGGGCCGCAGGCCGGGCGGGCTGGTGCGCCACGTAGTGGCTCGAGGGGCGCAGGGTGATGAGAGGAAAAGCTCTACGGGCTTGTCACACCCGCGTCGTACCCTGGGAGACGCGAGGCCGCCCTCAGCGATGCGGCCGTGACGAGGAGGAATCGCAGGCCTTAAGCGCCGGCCCATGACACAGACACCCACAGCTCACACCCCCGCGCAGGGGCAGGCGAGAGTGCAGCTCACCGTCCCCGCCCAGCACCCCATGGTGACCGTGCTGGGTTCCGGCGACTCCCTCCTGCGCGTGATCGAGAAGGCCTTCCCGGGGGCCGACATCCACGTCCGGGGCAATGAGATCACCGCGGTCGGGGATCCGGCCGACGTCGCCCTGATCTCACGCGTGTTCGACGAGATGATGCTGGTGCTCCGCACCGGGCAGCCGATGACGGAGGACGCAGTGGAACGCTCGATCGCGATGCTCAGGGCGAGCGAGAACGGGGAGGGCGAGGTCCAGGAGACGCCGGCCCAGGTGCTCACCCAGAACATCCTCTCCTCGCGCGGTCGCACGATCCGCCCCAAGACGCTCAACCAGAAGCGCTACGTCGACGCGATCGACCAGCACACCATCGTCTTCGGCATCGGCCCGGCCGGTACGGGCAAGACGTACCTGGCGATGGCCAAGGCGGTCCAGGCGCTGCAGTCCAAGCAGGTCAACCGCATCATCCTGACCCGCCCCGCGGTCGAGGCCGGTGAGCGGCTCGGCTTCCTGCCCGGCACGCTGTACGAGAAGATCGACCCGTATCTGCGCCCGCTGTACGACGCGCTGCACGACATGCTCGACCCGGACTCCATTCCGCGCCTGATGGCGGCGGGGACGATCGAGGTCGCGCCGCTGGCGTACATGCGCGGACGCACGCTCAACGACGCCTTCATCATCCTCGACGAGGCCCAGAACACCAGCCCCGAGCAGATGAAGATGTTCCTGACGCGGCTCGGGTTCGACTCCAAGATCGTCATCACCGGTGACGTGACACAGGTCGACCTGCCCGAGGGCACCAAGTCCGGTCTGCGGCAGGTGCAGGAGATCCTGGAGGGAGTGGAGGACGTCCACTTCTCCCGGCTGTCGTCCCACGACGTCGTCCGGCACAAGCTGGTGGGCCGTATCGTCGACGCGTACGACAGGTACGACAGCAAGCACGGCACCCAGAACGGCACCCACAAGGGCGGCCGGGGCAAGTCCGGGCACAAGGGGAAGTAGACCGAGCACCAGATGTCGATCGACGTCAACAACGAGTCCGGAACCGAGGTCGACGAACAGGCGATCCTCGACATCGCCCGTTACGCCCTGGCACGGATGCGGATCCACCCGCTCTCCGAGCTCTCGGTGATCATCGTGGACGCCGGAGCCATGGAGCAGCTGCACCTCCAGTGGATGGACCTGCCCGGTCCGACCGATGTGATGTCCTTCCCGATGGACGAGCTGCGGCCGCCGTCCAAGGACGACGAGGAGCCCCCGCAGGGGCTGCTCGGCGACATCGTGCTGTGCCCCGAGGTCGCCGCCAAGCAGGGCGCCGAGGCGCCGACGCAGCACACCATGGACGAGGAGCTGCAGCTGCTCACCGTCCACGGTGTGCTGCATCTACTGGGCTACGACCACGAGGAGCCGGACGAGAAGGCCGAGATGTTCGGCCTGCAGGCCGCCATCGTGGACGGCTGGCGCGCGGAGAGGGGCCTCACCGGCCCGTCCCCGGCCCCCACCGTGTCATGAGTCCCGCACTCGTCCTGGGCGCGATCGCGCTGGTGGTCGTCGCCTGGCTGTTCGCCTGCGCGGAGACCGGCATCGCGCGGGTCTCCAGCTTCCGGGCCGAGGAAGCGGTGCGCTCCGGCCGCCGGGGCAGCGCCAAGCTCGCCCAGGTCGCCTCGGACCCGACCCGCTATCTCAATGTGGCGCTGCTGGTCCGCGTCGCCTGCGAGATGGCCGCCGCGGCGCTGATCACCTACGGCTGCCTGGAGGAGTTCGACAGCACCACCCAGGCGCTGCTGGTCGCCATCGCGATCATGGTGCTGGTCTCCTATGTCGCGGTGGGCGTCTCCCCGCGCACCATCGGCCGCCAGCACCCGCTGAACACGGCCACCGCCGCGGCCTATGTGCTGCTGCCGCTCGCCCGCGTCATGGGGCCGATCCCGTCGCTGCTGATCCTCATCGGTAATGCCCTCACCCCGGGCAAGGGCTTCCGGCGCGGCCCCTTCGCCTCGGAGGCGGAGCTGCGCGCCATGGTCGACCTCGCGGAGAAGGAGTCGCTGATCGAGGCCGAGGAGCGCCGCATGGTGCACTCCGTCTTCGAGCTGGGCGACACCCTGGTGAGGGAGGTGATGGTCCCGCGCACCGACCTGGTGGTCATCGAGCGCTACAAGACCATCCGCCAGGCCCTGACCCTCGCCCTGCGTTCCGGCTTCTCCCGCATCCCGGTGACGGGGGAGAGCGAGGACGACATAGTCGGGATCGTCTACCTCAAGGACCTGGCCCGCAAGACGCACATCAACCGGGACGCGGAGAACGAGCTGGTGTCCACGGCGATGCGCCCGGCCATGTTCGTGCCCGACACCAAGAACGCCGGCGACCTGCTGCGTGAGATGCAGAAGGAGCGCAACCACGTCGCGGTCGCCGTCGACGAGTACGGCGGCACGGCCGGGATCGTCACCATCGAGGACATCCTGGAGGAGATCGTCGGTGAGATCACCGACGAGTACGACCGTGAGCTGCCGCCCGTCGAGGACCTCGGCGAGAACCGCTTCCGGGTCACCGCCCGCCTCGGCATCGGCGACCTCGGCGAGCTGTACGGGCTGGAGTCGTTCGACGACGAGGACGTGGAGACGGTCGGCGGGCTGCTCGCCAAGGCGCTCGGCCGGGTGCCGATCGCCGGTGCCTCCGTCCTGGTGGAGCTGCCCGACTCCCGCACCCTGCGGCTGACCGCTGAGGCCCCGGCCGGCCGCCGGAACAAGATCGTGACGGTGCTGGTGGAGCCGGTAGGGGACCCGTCCGGCGTCGCGGAGGAACGGCCGGCATGACACCGGGGGATCTGCGCGCCCTGTGCCTGTCCTTCAACGGGGCGGTGGAGGACTTCCCGTTCAACCCGGAGACGTCGGTCTTCAAGGTGCGGGGGAAGATGTTCGCCCTGACGAACCTGGACGCCCGGCCCCTGAAGGTCAACCTCAAGTGCGACCCGGAGGACGCTCTCCGGCTCCGCACCGAGTACGCAGGGCTGATCCTGCCCGGCTGGCACATGAACAAGCGCCACTGGAACACGGTCGTCGCCGGTGGCGCGGACAACGCCGACGGCTTCCTCCCCGACACCCTGGTGCGGGAGCTGGTGGAGGACTCCTACGACCTCGTCGTCGCCGGCCTGCCCCGGGCCGAGCGCCTGCGCCTCGACCGCCCCTAGCGACCTTCCCGCGCGGGCTGATCCGAGCGCCGCTCCGGGCGCGTCCTATGCTCGGATCATGACCGACAGCAGCGCGCTCGACCCCGAAGACCGCAAGATCGTCACCCTGGCCCGCAGCGCCCGGGCCCGCAACCAGGTGCCCGAGGGGGCGGCCGTACGTGACGAGACGGGACGCACCTATGTCGCGGGGACCGTGGCGCTGGACTCGCTGAAGCTGAGCGCCCTGCAGACGGCGGTGGCCATGGCGGTGGCGTCGGGGGCGACCTCGCTGGAGGCCGCGGCGGTGGTGACCGAGGCCGAGTCGGCGACGCCCGAGGACCGGGCGGCGGTACGGGACCTGGGCGGGCCGCAGACCCCGGTGCTGGTGGCCGGCCCGGACGGCACGGTGCGGCAGACGCTCACCGCGGGCTGACCGGACCCGCCCGCACACGGCTCGTTACCAGCGGTAAGTAGGCCAGTTTTCAACCTTGTCGCGCCTCGCCTCGCGCGCATCAATGGGTACCGGTTTGTCTGACGGTCTGTCAGGCATCGGCAGTTCCCCCCACACCGAAGGGACCCGGAACCCCATGAGAGTCACCAGAGGCAAGCGCATCGGAACAGGCATCTCGCTGCTGACGGCCGGTCTCGCCGTCACCGGACTCGCCTTCGCACCCACGGCCGCCGCCGTCAGCCCCGGCACCGCGACGATCACCGCCGACTGCGGGAGCTACGGCGGCGGCGAGGCCGCCCTCACCGCCACCCAGGACGGCACCGCCGCCACCCTCACCCTGCGCACCACCGCGATGACCGCGCCCGTCGCGCTGGGGCAGGACTCGATCGTCTCCACCCTCACCATGACCAGGACCGGCGGCGGCAGCGTCGTCTTCAAGGGCACCAAGAACCCGGCCATGGCGACCGGCGACCCCATCACCGTCGGCCCGCTCTCCGGCACCGTGGCCTCGGGCGACAGCCTGGAGGCCTACGGCGGCTCGCTGAAGATGACCGTGTTCGGCTTCATCACCATCACCTGCACCGCGACCGGCCCCCAGTCGCCGGGACCGTTCGTCTTCGACTGATCCCCGAAGCCGCCCCCCGACGGCAGGGTGACGGCAGTGACCCGGCGTGCCGGACGCCCCGTGGTGTCCGGCCCGCACCGGCCGTGGTGCCGAGGGGCTCCGGCGATCAGGGACAATGGTCGCCATGAGCGTTCGTACCCAGTCATCCGAGCAGCCGGCCGACGCCGCGCACCGGGCCGGTTTCGCCTGCTTCGTGGGCCGTCCCAACGCGGGCAAGTCCACCCTCACGAACGCTCTGGTCGGGCAGAAGGTGGCCATCACCTCCAACCGGCCGCAGACCACCCGGCACACCGTGCGCGGGATCGTGCACCGCCCGGACGCGCAGCTGATCCTGGTGGACACCCCCGGCCTGCACAAGCCGCGCACCCTGCTCGGCGAGCGCCTGAACGACGTGGTGCGCACCACCTGGGCCGAGGTCGACGTCATCGGCTTCTGCCTGCCGGCCAACGAGAAGATCGGCCCCGGTGACCGCTTCATCGCCAAGGAGCTCGCCGGGATCAAGAAGACCCCGAAGGTCGCGGTGGTCACCAAGACCGACCTGGTGGACTCCAAGGCCCTGGCCGAGCAGCTGATCGCGGTCGACCAGCTCGGCAAGGAGCTGGGCATCGAGTGGGCGGAGATCGTCCCGGTCTCGGCGACCGCGAACAAGCAGGTCGATCTCCTCGGCGACCTGCTCATCCCGCTGCTGCCGGAGGGGCCCGCCCTCTACCCCGAGGGCGATCTGACCGACGAGCCCGAGCAGGTCATGGTCGCCGAGCTGATCCGCGAGGCCGCCCTGGAGGGCGTCCGCGACGAGCTGCCGCACTCCATCGCGGTCGTCGTGGAGGAGATGCTGCCGCGCGAGGACCGGCCCGCCGACAAGCCGCTGCTCGACATCCACGCCAACCTCTTCATCGAGCGCCCCAGCCAGAAGGGCATCATCATCGGCCCCAAGGGCAAGCGCCTGAAGGAGGTCGGCATCAAGTCCCGCAAGCAGATCGAGGCGCTCCTTGGCACCCCGGTCTTCCTCGATCTGCACGTCAAGGTCGCCAAGGACTGGCAGCGCGACCCCAAGCAGCTCAGGCGCCTCGGCTTCTGACCCCGGCCGGCGCCGGACTGGTCACGCGGGCCGGCGCTGGGCGCTCAGGAAGTCCCGGTACCAGGCGTAGGACGCCTTCGGGGTGCGCTCCAGCGTCGCGTAGTCGACGTGGACCAGGCCGAAGCGGCGAGCGTACCCCTCCGCCCACTCGAAGTTGTCCATCAGCGACCAGACGAAGTAGCCGCGCACGTCCACTCCGGCCCGGATCGCCTCGTGCAGGGCGCGCAGATGGCCGTCGAGGTAGCTGATGCGGTCCTGGTCGTCGAGGCCCTCGTAGGAGCAGCCGTTCTCGGTGACGACCACGGGCGGGAGGCGGTCGCCGTAGCGGTCGCGGAAGCCCGTGAGCAGCTCGGTCAGGCCCTCCGGGACCACCGGCCAGCCGAAGTCGGTGCGCGGGCGGCCCTCGATCTCGCGCACCGAGAAGGGCAGTTCCGCCGGCATGCGCACCCCGCCGAAGTCGATCTCGGCGCCCTGCGGTGCGCCCACCTTCGTCGGGGCGTAGTAGTTGACGCCGTAGAAGTCGAGCGGCTCGGCGATGATCTTCAGGTCGTCCGCGGCGCCGTCCGGCATCAGCTCGCCGATGCCCTCCGGGTAGGCGCCCAGCAGGACCGGCTCGGCGAACATGCGGTTCAGCAGCACGTCGTAGAAGTCCGCCGCCTCGGTGTCGGCCGCCTCGGGCGAGGCCGGCCAGGTCGGGCCGTGCGAGTTGGTCAGGCCGACCCCGGCCGCACCGGCCGCGCGCAGCGCCCGTACCGCCAGGCCGTGGGCGAGCAGCTGGTGGTGGGCCACCGGCAGCGCGTCGAACATCAGCCGCTCACCCGGTGCGTGGGTGCCCAGCGCATGCCCCAGCAGGGTGTGCTCGGCGGGCTCGTTGAGGGTGATCCACTGCCGCACCCGGTCGCCCAGCCGGCCCGCGACCTTCGCCACGTACTCGGCGAAGCGCTCGGCCGTGTCCCGCTCCCGCCAGCCGCCCGCCTCGTGCAGGGTCAGCGGCAGATCCCAGTGGAACAGCGTCGGCACCGGGCGGATGCCGGCCGCGCACAGCTCGTCCACCAGCCGGTCGTAGAAGTCCAGGCCGCCCTCGCGCAGCACCCTCGGCCAGGACACCGAGAAGCGGTAGGCGTTCACGCCCAGCCCCGCCAGCAGCGCCACGTCCTCGCGGTAACGGTGGTAGTGATCGCAGGCCACCGCGGCGGTCGAGCCGTCCTTCACCCGCCCCGGCTGCTCGCTGAAGGCGTCCCACACCGACCGCTCGCGCAGCCCGGCCGCGCCCTCGATCTGGTGGGCGGAGGTGGACACGCCCCACAGGAAGCCGTCGGGGAAGCGGGGGAAGGGATGCGTGGTCGCCATGGCACGGATCTTCCGCACGCCGGGTAACGGAAGTCAACGGCCCGGCGGGCGGGCTTCGTTGGGGCTGCGGCACGGGCCCCGGCCCCGTTCCTTCAAACCCCTTCTCAGGCCCCTTCCTTCAGGCCCCTTCCTTCAGTACCCGGCTGATCAGCCGGCGCTGCTCGTCGGTCAGCCGCGGGTCGGAGCAGTAGACGGTCCGGCCGTCGACCGTGATCTGGTAGCTGAAGCCGTCGGGCACGCCGATGGGCGGGGTGCCCCGGCCGGCGGACATCGCCTGCTCGGCCAGGGCATGCCACTCGTCGGCATCGGCCCGGCCCGAGGTGTCCACCTCGGCCACCCGCTCGATGCCCGCGAACCCGCCGGTGCGTCTCACCTGAATGCGCATGGCTCCGTGTCTAGTACGGAACTACAGGGTCCGCACCCCGACCCCCTCCCAGGCCTTGTTCACCGCGTCCAGCTCCTCGCCGTCGCCGTAGCGGGCGCGGGCCGCCTTCACCGTGAGCGTGGCGAAGTCGCTGAACGACGCCTTCTGCTGCAGCTCGCCGCCGGTGAGCACGTCGTACCAGACCTGTCCGGCCCGCTCCCAGGCGGGCCCGCCGAGCTCGGTGGCCGCGAGATAGAAGGCGTGGTTGGGGATGCCGGAGTTGATGTGCACTCCGCCGTTGTCGCGGCCGGTGTTCACATAGTCGTCCATGGTCGCCGGCTGCGGGTCCTTGCCGAGGACGTCGTCGTCGTACGCGGTGCCCGGCGCCTTCATGGAGCGCAGCGCCTTGCCGGTGACGCGCGGGGCGAGCAGGCCGGCGCCGATCAGCCAGTCGGCCTCGTCGGCCGTCTGGCCCAGCGTGTACTGCTTGATCAGGGCGCCGAAGACGTCGGAGACGGACTCGTTGAGCGCGCCGGGCTGGCCGAAGTAGGTCAGGTTCGCCGTGTACTGGGTGACGCCGTGGGCGAGCTCGTGGCCGATGACGTCGATGGGGATGGTGAAGTCCAGGAAGATCTCCCCGTCGCCGTCCCCGAAGACCATCTGCTCGCCGTTCCAGAAGGCGTTGTTGTACTCGCGGTCGTAGTGCACGGTCGCGTCCAGCTGCAGTCCGTTGCCGTCGATCGAGTCGCGCCCGTAGGCCTTGAGGAACAGCTCGAAGGTGGCGCCCAGGCCCGCGTAGGCGCGGTTGACGGTGGCGTCCTTGCCGGGTTCGTCGCCCTCGCCGCGGACCTTGCGGCCGGGCAGGTCGGTGCCGTTGCGGGCGTCGTACACCGTGCGGTGCGGCTTGCCGGGCTCGGCGGCGGCGAGCGGGGCGACGGCCCGGGCGCCGACCACGGTGGTCAGGCGCCGCTGGGTGCGCTCGTAGGCGTCGCGCTGGAGGGTGCGGCGGGCGGGACCGGCGAGAACGGGGTCGTCGGCCTGGGCGAGCCGGTCCAGGACGTGCGGCGGAACGATGGTGCAGAAGACGGGCGTGGTCATGGCGGCACGATGGCACTGTGTGACTCCGATGTCACGACCTGCAACCATGATTGGTGAATTGTGCGGGCATTCCGCCACCGGGCCGCTGGGCGAAGTGGTATGAGGCACGTTTTGTCCTGTTCGTCCCTCGCGTCCCGCATACTGATACATGCCCTCGCACCAAGCGCGGCTCGGTTAAGCTGCGGAGCACCATGCGTTTCGGGCTGCTTCTCCTTAGCTGCCGCGGCGAGGGCCTGTAGTCGAGGCCGACCCCCTCCCCGCGGAGTTTGGCGCTGCGCCGTCGGCCGTCCATCCGGACCCCCGCGGACCATCGAGGAGCCCCAGGAAATGGCAAACCGCCAGCAGCCCAGCCCCATGCCGATCCATAAGTACGGCCGCTACGAGCAGGTCGACATCCCCGACCGCACCTGGCCGGACAAGCGGATCACCAAAGCCCCGCGCTGGCTGTCCACCGACCTGCGCGACGGCAACCAGGCCCTGATCGACCCCATGTCGCCCGCCCGCAAGCGCGCGATGTTCGACCTGCTGGTCAAGATGGGCTACAAGGAGATCGAGGTCGGCTTCCCCGCCTCCGGCCAGACCGACTACGACTTCGTGCGCTCCATCATCGAGGAGCCCGGCGCCATCCCGGACGACGTCACCATCTCCGTACTGACCCAGGCCCGCGAGGACCTGATCGAGCGGACCGTCGAGTCGCTGAAGGGCGCCAAGCGGGCCACCGTCCACCTGTACAACGCCACCGCCCCGGTCTTCCGCCGGGTCGTCTTCCGCGGCTCCAAGGACGACATCAAGCAGATCGCCGTCGACGGCACCCGCCTGGTGATGGAGTACGCCGAGAAGCTGCTGGGCGACGAGACCGAGTTCGGCTACCAGTACTCGCCGGAGATCTTCACCGACACCGAGCTGGACTTCGCGCTGGAGGTCTGCGAGGCGGTGATGGACGTCTGGCAGCCCGGCCCCGACCGGGAGATCATCCTGAACCTGCCGGCCACCGTCGAGCGCTCCACGCCCTCCACGCACGCCGACCGCTTCGAGTGGATGCACCGCAACCTCTCCCGCCGCGAGTACATCTGCCTGTCGGCCCACCCGCACAACGACCGCGGCACCGCTGTCGCCGCCGCCGAGCTGGCGGTGATGGCCGGCGCCGACCGCGTCGAGGGCTGCCTGTTCGGGCAGGGCGAGCGCACCGGCAACGTCGACCTGGTCACCCTGGGCATGAACCTGTTCTCCCAGGGCGTCGACCCGCAGATCGACTTCTCCGACATCGACGAGATCCGTCGCACGTGGGAGTACTGCAACCAGATGGAGGTCCACCCGCGCCACCCGTACGTGGGCGACCTGGTCTACACGTCCTTCTCCGGCTCCCACCAGGACGCCATCAAGAAGGGCTTCGACGCCATGGAGGCCGAGGCCAAGGCCAAGGGCGTCACCGTCGACGACCTGGAGTGGGCCGTGCCGTACCTGCCCATCGACCCCAAGGACGTCGGCCGCTCCTACGAGGCGGTCATCCGGGTCAACTCGCAGTCCGGCAAGGGCGGTATCGCCTACGTCCTGAAGAACGACCACAACCTGGACCTGCCGCGCCGGATGCAGATCGAGTTCTCCAAGATCATCCAGGCGAAGACGGACGCCGAGGGCGGCGAGGTCACGCCGCAGGACATCTGGGAGATCTTCCAGGACGAGTACCTGCCCAACCCGGACAACCCCTGGGGCCGCATCCAGGTCAGGAACGGGCAGTCCACCACCGACCGGGACGGTGTGGACACGCTCACCGTCGAAGCCACCGTGGACGGCCAGGACACCGTGCTGACCGGCACCGGCAACGGTCCGATCTCGGCTTTCTTCGACGCGCTGCAGTCCATCGGCATCGACGTACGCCTGCTGGACTACCAGGAGCACACGATGAGCGAGGGCGCCTCCGCGCAGGCCGCCTCCTACATCGAGTGCGCCATCGGCGACAAGGTCCTGTGGGGCATCGGAATCGACGCGAACACTACGCGCGCCTCGCTGAAGGCGGTCGTCTCGGCCGTCAACCGCGCGGCCCGCTGAGCAGCCGGTTCGCGGGATCTGCGGGCTCCGTCCGCCTTTCGGGGCGGGCGGAGCCCGTCGTATACCGGCCAACTCGTTGTAGAGGTCACGGAAAGGTCTCGTCCGGGGTGCTGACTCCGCCCGGGGATGTGGCTAACATCACGCAAGCGCGGCGACGATGCTGTGGCTGATGGAGGTGCGACGTGCTGCCAGGACGGGGACCGAACGGCCGTGCCGCCGCGCTTGCGCGCCTTCTCGGCACCCGCATCGCCTGGACGCCGGTCGGTGACGGGGAGTTCTTCTGCCCCGGCTGCGGCGGCGACCGCAACTACCAGCGCCTCGCCGGGCATCGCCGCTTCTGTCTGCTGGGTGTGCCGGTGCTGCCGCGCGGCGAGACCGGCCCGGTCATCGAGTGCGCCGCCTGCCGCCGCCACTTCGGCACCGACGTCCTCGACCACCCGACCACCACCCGCTTCTCCGCGATGCTCCGCGACGCCGTGCACACCGTCGCCCTCGCCGTGCTCGCCGCCGGCGGCACCGCGTCCCGCGCCGCCCTGGAGACCGCCACGGCCACCGTCCGCGCGGCCGGCTTCGAGGACTGCACGGAGGAGCAACTCGCCTCGCTGGTCGACGCGTTGGCAGCCGATACCGGCCGCATCACCGGCGAGCCCTGCGCGGCCGGCCTCGCCATCGAGCTGCACGAGGCCCTCGACCCGCTCGCCCCGCACCTCGCCGCCCCCGGCCGCGAATCGATCCTGCTGCAGGCCGCCCGCATCGCCCTCGCCGACGGCCCCTACACCCCCGCCGAACGCGACACCCTCGCCACCGTCGGCGCGGCCCTGACCATCTGCACCGACGACATCACCCGCCTCCTGGAATCGGCCCGCACGCCGTCGTGACGCGCTCGGCTTGATCACGAGCCGCAGCAACCGCCCCCAGAGGTCTGTTCAGTGACCGCCGGGACCCGTCCCGGAGCGTCGAGCCGGACGACCTGCGGTGCGGGCCGAGCGTCGAGCCGGACGACCTGCGGTGCGGGCCGAGCGTCGAGCCGGACGACCTGCGGTGCGGGTGCGCAGCAGCCGCCGCCTTCGGACTCCTGTGCCTCGGGGGCGTCGAACAGGCCCGCGCCGCCGCAGACTCCCGTCTCGGGGAGTGTCAGTTCCACGCGGTCGGCGGACTCCAGGTCACCGGCGATCGCCGCGGCGACGGAGCGGACCTGCTCGTATCCGGTCATCGCCAGGAACGTCGGGGCGCGGCCGTAGGACTTCATCCCGACCAGGTACACGCCCTGCTCGGGATGGGTGAGTTCGCGGTGGCCGTGGGGGTAGACGGTGCCGCAGGAGTGCTGGTTGGGGTCGATCAGCGGGGCCAGGGCGACGGGGGCCTGGAGGCGTTCGTCGAGGCGCAGGCGCAGCTCGTCCAGGAAGGACAGGTCGGGCCGGAAGCCCGTCAGCACGATCACCTCGTCGACCGGGTCCAGCCGGCGCCCGTCCTCGCCGGCCAGGATCAGACGGCCGTCGGGATCGCGTTCGATCGCCTCGGTGCGGAAGCCGGTGACGGCGTCCGCGTGGCCCTCGTCGACGGCGGCCTTCGCCGCCAGACCCAGGGCGCCGCGGGCGGGGAGCTGGTCGGCCTCGCCGCCGCCGAAGGTGGAGCCCGAGATGCCCCGGCGCAGGATCCACACCGCCTTCGTCCCCCTGCCGTCGTCGGACCTGGCCAGGTCGGCCAGGTACACGAGGGCGGTGAAGGCGGAGGCTCCGGAACCGATCACGGCGATGCGCCTGCCCGCGTACCGGGCGCGCACCGCGGGGTCCTTCACGTCCGGGACGCGGTAGGTGATCCGGTCCGACGAGGCCTTCTCGCCGAGCGCGGGCAGTCCGCTGCCGCCGGCCGGGGACGGTGTGCTCCAGGTGCCGGAGGCGTCGACGACGGCCCGTGCGAGCAGGCGTTCCTCACGTCCGCCGGCGTGGGCGACCTGCACGACGAACGGCTGCCGCTCGCGGTCCGCGTCCACGATCCGGTCCCGGCCGGCCCGGGAGACACCGGTGACACGGGCGCCGTAGCGCACTCGCTCCCCGAGGGCGTCGGCGAGCGGCTGCAGGTAGAGGTTGGCCCAGTCGCCGCCGGAGGGGTAGGCGGCAGGGTCGGGCCGTGACCAGCCCGTGGGGGCCAGGAGCTTCTCCGCGGCGGGATCGACCACCTCGCCCCAGGGGGAGAAGAGGCGCACATGCGACCACTCGCGCACCGCGGCCCCGGCGGCGGCCCCGGCCTCCAGGACCAGCGGCTCGATCCCCCGGTCGACCAGGTGAGCGGCGGCGGCCAGACCCACGGGTCCGGCCCCGATCACCACGACGGGCAGCTCTGCCTTGACGGGCGCGTTCACGGCGACTCCTCGCGTACTTCGACATCTGTCGATGGCTTGCGCAGCCCAGCATGGCACCTGTATTGATGAGCGTCAACATAGACATTCATCAAAATGAGGCAGGGCTCGGTGATGCTGGTTCGACATGTGTCAACATAGACGCATGTCGAACGCGAAGGTGCTACCGCTGCTCGAGCCCGCTGATGGCCAGGGTGCGGCGCCGTGCTGCCCGCCGCTGACCGAGCGCCCGATGACCGCCGAGGAGGCCGAGACGGCCGCGCGGATGTTCAAGGCGCTGGGTGACCCGGTCCGGCTCCGGCTGTTCTCCGCGGTGGCCTCGCACGAGGGCGGCGAGGCCTGCGTGTGTGACATCTCCGACGTCGGTGTCTCCCAGCCCACGGTGTCCCACCACCTGAAGAAGCTCAAGGAGGCCGGGCTGCTCACCTCGGAGCGGCGCGGGACCTGGGTCTACTACCGGGTCGAGCCGTCGGTGCTCGCCGCGATGGGCAAACTGCTGGCCCCGTCGGCCGCCGCCTGAGCCCTGCGGGCGGAGAGAGCGATCACCCTGGGCGGCCCTGACCATGTGCACCGACGAGGTGACCCGCCTGCTGGGCTCGGCCCGCACCCCGTGCTGACCTGGCGCCGATGGTGCGCGGCGGCCTCGGCGGTAGGCTGGACGTACACCCGCCCGTAGGCGTGTGCCGGCTGCCGGGCCCGCGCGTAGCCGGTGCGGCCCGCCCCTCTCCGGCGCGTGGCGCCTCCCGGCCCGCTCTCCCGAGGAGAAGCGTATGAGTACGCAGTTCGAGGCCGTCATCGACATCGACCGCCCCATCGAGGATGTGTTCGCCTACCTCGCGGACGGGCGGCACGACCCGGAGTTCAGCCCGCGTGTTCTGCGGATCGACAAACGGCCGGAGGGCGCGACGCAGGTCGGGACCGTCTTCCACAGCACCGTCAAGGACGCCGGGATGAAGTCCGAGCGTGACTTCGAGATCAGCGAAATGACCACACCGACACGGATCCGCTGGCGGGAGGTGTCCCACAACACCATCACTGCCCGCGAGGGCGGTTACGACCTGGAGCCGACGGCCGACGGCGGCACCCGGGTGCGGCTGTTCAACGTCCTCGAAGGCCATGGCGTGGGCAAACTGCTGCTCCCGTTCGCCGCCGGCGCGGCGCGCAAGGACGCACCCGCGTTCGGCCGGCGGATCAAGGCCGCGGTCGAGGCCTCGGCAGCCTGACCCGAAGCCCTGGCCCGAAGCCCTGGCCCGAAGCCCTGGCCCGAAGCCCTGACCCGAAGCCGTGGCCCGTGCGGCCCGGCCCCGGGCCACCGCATTCCCGCACCGCAGGCCCCCGCCTGCTCCCTCGCGTAACCCTGCCCCGCCGGTCGCCGCCGCCGGTCCCGAGTGCCTGTCGAACCGGGAGCGCGAGGTCCTCACCCTGGTCGCACGGGGCCTGAACAACACCGAGATCGCCGAGGCGCTGGGGCTGAGCCCGCTCACCGCGAAGACTCACGTCAGCCGCATGATGGGCAAGCTCGGCGCGCGGGACCGGGCCCAACTGGTGATCGTGTCCTACGAGTCGGGCCTGGTGGCACCGGGCTCGCGGTGAGCGGGGCGCGGGTCACAGCGGGTGGCACAGCCACCGTTGGATCGTGGCGATGATGCTGCCGGGCAGTGTGCTGAGGCTGTCGATGGCCTCACGGTCCTCGGGCCGGGGCGGGATGCCGGCGGCGGTGAGGGCGGCGTGCAGCTCCAGACGGCGGCGGTCGCGCGGATCGATGGTCAGGTCGAAGTCGACGCGGTCCGCCGGGTTCGGCGGGGGCAGCAGGTAATCGCTGTCTTGGTACTCGAAAAAGGTCGTGGCGGTCATAACGGTCTCCTTATAAAGGGAAGTCGATTGTGCTGGAGAAGAGGCCGCGACGGGGCGGGACCGTTGCGGTGAACGCCAAAGGTCATGCCAAAGGAGCCATCGGCAGTTCATCGTCCGGTCCGACGAGCGGCGTGGCGGGCGGTGTCCGGCGGCGACTTTCGGCGCGCTGCCGTGGACCGATGGCCGACAGCGGACGGACGCCGGGTCGGCCACGGTGACGGTATGGAGAACACGGCGAAGACGGAGACGGCGACTACGGCGCATACGGAGAGCACGGCGAACCCGGCGAACGCACCGCGCAGGAAGGGCATCAGCCGGGCCGGCTTCCTCACCGGAGCGGCAGCGGTGGGCCTCACGGCGGCCCTCGGCGGGGCGGCACCGGCCGGTGGCGCGGCGATACGCACAGCACCCGTTCACAGCTTGAGGGACATGATGAGCCGCTCCTCGCCCGGTCCGAAGTAGTCCTGCTGCACGGCCCCGTCGGGCGAGAACCCGAGAGCCTCGTACAGCGTGATCGCCGGCGTGTTGGCCGGTTCCACGGCCAGGCGCGCCTCGAGGACGCCGGCTTCGTCCAGCCGCCGGAGGGCTTCCTCCATCAGCTGCCGGCCCAGCCCGCGGCCGCGTTGCTCCCGGGCGACGGCCAGGCTGTGGACCCAGCCGGCTAAGCGGTCCGCGCGGACGGCGGACAGGACGTAGCCCTGCAGGCTCTCACCCTCGTACCGGACGAGCAGATGGTCGCCGTGCGCGTCGAAGTGCTGACGCAGGACAAGGAAGGAGTACGGGCTGGATGTGAAGACCTCGTTGTCGAGACGGTGGATCTCCGGCAGATCTTCTTCGCGGGCCGAACGGATCGCCGGGTGTGGGTCGTCGTGATCGGACATTCGACCAGAATTGCCGGTCGGGGCATCTGAGTTCAAGTCAGCAGATTCGGATCTTGGTACCGTGAGGCATGCATCTGGGATCACCCGGGAACGTCTCGCAGTTGAACGCGGAAGCCCCCTGGGACGCATTCGACCCACAGGCCTATGTCGATCACAACTACAAAAGGATGATCCCGGAGGACCGGGAGATCATTTCGATCGTCCGTGACCACTTCAGTGATCATTTCCGTATCACCGGGGATCGCCCGGTCCGCGGGATCGACGTCGGGGCCGGAGCCAATCTCTATCCGGCCTTTTGCATGCTGCCCTGGTGCGACGACATCACCTTGCTCGACCGGGCGGAGCCCAACGTGCGGTACCTCGAGGCGCAGCGGCTGTCCTACGACCGGGACTGGGACGCGTTCTGGAACCTGCTCTGCGAGGACGGGGCGTACGCCGCGCTTCCGGGCGACCCGAGGAAGAGGTTCGCCGAGGCCACGCAGGTCGAACAAGGAGACCTTTTCGCGCTGAGCGACCGGCCGGAGCACTGGTCGCTCGGCACCATGTTCTTCGTCGCCGAATCCCTGTCGACCAGCCATGAGGAGTTCCGCGTGGCCGTCGAGCGCTTCCTGCTCTCACTCGCCCCGGGTGCGCCGTTCGCGGCCGCGTTCATGGAGCACTCGGAGGGCTATGTCGTCGGGGACACTCATTTTCCCGCTTGTGATGTCGGCTGGCCGGAGATCCGGTCCGCGATCGAGGTCAGTGCCGATGAGTTCAAGATGTTCACCGTCGGGGAGCCCAACGCGGTGCGAGACGGCTATTCGTCCATGATCGTGGCTTGCGGCTTCCGCCGCGGGGGTAATCAGACACTCGGCGACCGGTAGCCGCGACGCGATCTGTGGGGGGCAGAGATGCAGATCAGGCCACGTCCGCATGTGCTGGAGTTATGGCAGGCGATGGCCCGCCATTGCTTCGACGGCGGTGAGTGGGACTGGGGGGAGCGGGGCGGGCGGAGCAGCGGGGAGCGGGGCGGGCGGAGCAGCGTCACCGACGCGGAGCGGCTGCTGTGTCTGCTGTACCCGGCCACCGAAATCCCGGCATTCCGCCTGGACGACCCGGACTCCATCGAGAAGGACGTCCAGCAGGCCCTGCAGCAGGCCGGCGGGCGGGCGGATATCCCCGCCAGCCTCATGAGAGCGATGGCCGAGTTCCTGCACATCGAGGTCGCGTTGCGCCGCGCCCGCGGTCTCGTGGACGAACAGCCGGGTCGCGCCTGCGCCTTGGCAGTTGCGGCGCTGGGACAGCTCGACGCGCTCGCCCTGGCCCGTGAGACCGCGGACCGGGGAGCGTGACTACGGTGCTGATCTTCGCGGTCTCCGACAAGGGAGGCGCGGGCCGGACCGTCACCAGCGCGAACCTCGCCTACCACCGCACCCTGGCCGGGGACGACGTCTGCTACCTGGACTTCGACTTCGGTTCTCCCACCGCGGCGGACGTCTTCGATGTGGCCGACGCCCGCCGGGCCACCGAGGACAGAGGACTGCACGCCCATCTGCTGGGCGAGACCGGCGAACCCGCCAGGATCGACGTCTGGTCCGAGACCGAACACCCCGTGCTGCGCTCGCCGCCGCCCGGCTGCGGCCGTCTCATTCTGATGCCCGGCGACCCCAGCGGCGGCGAGTTCGCCATCAGCCGCGACTACCTGCGCCGCTGCGTCGATCTGCTGATGACGCTGTACTACGAGTTCGACCTGGTCGTCGTGGACCTGAGCGCCGGCCGTTCCTACGCCGTCGACATGGTCCTCGAGGCCACCGCCCAGCCCGAGATGAGCGAGATCACGGCTCGCTGGCTGGTCTTCCACCGCTGGACTCGCGAGCATGTGGCGGCCGCCGCGAGCCTGGTCTTCGGCAAGCGCGGCATCGTCACGGGCGGCGTCCACCTCGGCCACGACGAGGAGGCGCTGCGCCATGCGATCCGGTTCGTCCGGACCGCCGTACCCGACCCCGAATCGTTCTTGTGGTCCCAGGTCTCGCCCACCCAGTCGGCGTGGATGCGCCAGACCGACGGCAACCTCAAGCAGCTCGCCGCCAAGCACGGGATCGGCCGCGGCCAGGTTCTCGGCTCCGTGCCCCTGGAACCGGTCCTGCAATGGCGCGAGCAGCTCATCACCGAGGAGGACGTGTACGGCAGCCAGATCGCCAACATGGCGACCTTGCAGGCGCTGAGCGCGCTCGCCGGCCGTCTGACCGACGAGACGTACTGGGAGCAGGCGTGAGCGAGGCCGTGTTCAAGGAGACCGCCGCCGAACTCCGGACCGAGGCCGTGCCGCTGGCCCATCTCTCCCTGGAGCTGGGCCACCTCTACCTGGAGGACTTCGAGGCGGGTCCCGAGCGGCTGGCCGGGCACTTCGCCGAGGTCCGGATCTGGGCGGACGCCGTACGCGCCTCGGTGGCCCGCCGCACCCGTCGGCCCCGCATCAGCACCTGCTTCCTCGTCGACGACTACTTCACCCGCTTCTCCGCTCCGGCAGACCTGATCCCGATGGTGCTGCGGGAAGCCGAGAAGGCCGGACTGGTGATCGACTACCTGGCTCGCGAGTCGGCCTGCGCGATCGCCGACCGCGTCGAACTCGCCGAGTCCGTCATGCACCGCCTCGTCGAGTCGCCGCCGCCGGGCAGCTGCGGCTTCCGCCCGCCCGTCAGCCAGACGGGCTGGCTCGCCAACGGCCGGCGCAGCCCCACGATGCCGGCCGCCGCGCTCGGCGGCAGGGCCAAGGGCTGGGAGCCGCCGCGGGAGACCGCGGCCCGCGACCACTCCATTTTCATGGACGTGGAACTGTGGTCCGAGAAGGACGGACGGCGTCTGTGGTCCTGCCCGTTCCTGGCCGCCGTATGGCAACTGGCCCGGTTGGGCCTGCTGCGGCACCTGGGCCTGCCCGTGCTGACGTGGACGCAGTGGCAGGGCGCGGACTTCCCGCACGACTGGGACAGGCTGCCGCCGCTGATCAAGCTCACCGGCACCGACGCGGCTTTCAGCGCGTACCGCACCTGCACCCTGATGTCCAACCGCTTCCTCGCCGTCGAGGACGCCGTACGGCTCATCCTCGACCAGGTGGACGTCGACGCCGGGGCGCTGGAGCAGGTCGCCAGGCGGTCCGCCGCCGAGGGGATGCCGGTCCCGGACGCGATCGCACAGCGCGCCGCGTATGTCTTCTACGAGGAGCCCCTGAGATGACGACGGCCCCCGGACAACCGGCGCGTTCGGTGCTCGTCTGCGGCGAGGTGCGCACCTGTCTGCTCCCGTCCTTGCACGCGCTGGACGGCCGGGCCGCGGCCCAGCTGCTGAGGCTGCGCGCGGACGAGCACGTCCGGGTCTGCGAACGGCCCGGCAGGTACGCCCTTTCCCCCGAGGTGCTGACGGGGGTGGACTGCCGGCTGCCCACCTCCAACGGCGCCAAGGTCCGGGCCGTGGGTACGGTGGCCGCCCGCGCGGCACTGACCGAGGGCCGCCTGCTGCAGTCGACCGCGTACGTCCGTCTCCCCGCCACCGGCCCCGTCGTGCGGCGTCCCTGGGGGCAGTACCTGGTCCGGCCGGGCCTGGTCGAGCCCTTCGGCAAGCTGCCGCTGCCGGCCGCGGCGGAGGGTGCGCTGCGCGGTGCCGAGCGGGGCGAACTCGACCTCGGGATGATCGCCGAGGGCCTGTTGGCGCACCTTCGGCGCCACCCGCTCCTCGACCGGAGGGTGCCCTTCAAGTCCCGTCCGCTGCGGCTGCGCTGGATCGCCGGCAGGGTCCCTGAGGGCGAGCGGGCCACCCTGGTGAACTTCACGGTCGCCGAGGGCGGACTGCGGACCATGCAGCTGCGGCTGCCGGAGGATGTCCCGGCCGCCTCGGCGGCGGGCCTCTGTGAGGACCTGGCCCGGCACGACTGGCTGCTGACGACCGTCCAGCAGATGCTGGACAGCCGTCGGCTCGGTGCGGCGGACGGGCCGGCCGTGCTCGAGACGCTCCATCCGCTCGTCGTTCATCTTCTGCATCTGTGGATGCCGCGGGCGCATGCGGACCCCGCGCTGGCCCACCTGTGGGACGCACTGGAGGCACGTCCGGGGTTCTCCCGCCAGTGGGAGAACCTGAGCCGGCGCATCAGGGACCGACTGGCCCTCCAGGCCGTGACGACGCCGCATCAGACACTCAGCACGCGCTGACTCAAGAGCCCCGACAATTGCGCTGGAAGAGGCAGTCATGGACGGAGAGCCGGGTAACGGTCCGCTGACGGGCGGGCTGCGCATACCGCCGGTCGTGCTGAAGATCGTGATCACCGTGGCCGTGGGGACGGTCTCCTATGTGATCACCAACTTGATCGATCAGTCGCAGCAGGAGCTGTGGCAGATCGCCTTGGCCGTCGTCATCGGCGGTGCGACGCTGATCGTGCAGTACATGGTCGACTTCGAGCAGCGGCTGGGGTCGGTGGAGAGCGTTCAGCGGGAGAGCCGGCGTGAACTGAGGGACGATCTCGCCGCACGGTACCAGGAGTTGTCGGAACTGGTGGACCAGAGTTTCCGGCAGATCGGCGAGGTCACCAGCCTGTTCGGCGAGATGAAGGACGCCCGGATGCCGTCCGACGAGGTCAAGCGGCTGGTCAGGGGCGCCGTGCAGGTGGGATCGCAGGGCCAGGACTTCCTGAAGGAGTTCGCACGGGCCCAGATCGAGCGGCTGGCCTCGACGATGACGGCGCTGGCCTCGGAGCACGGCGACTGGCCGGGGGAGAACAACGACCTGCTCATCGAGCTGACGCAGTGCGCCCGCGAGAGCATCGACGCCACCAGCAGCTTCGTCGACCGGGCGTTCTGGGAGACCGCGACCGCCAAGTACTACCTGGACGTGCAGCGCGAGGTGATCCAGCGGCACGGCGTGAAGATCAGGCGCCTGTTCATAGCGAGGAATCCCGAGGAACTGGACGAGGACCTGAACGAGATCCTCGAGCAGCAGAGGGACGCCGGCATGGAGGTCGGCGTGGTGGTTCTGTCCGAGCTCCCGCCGAACATCCGCGTCGGCGAGACGCTGGACGTCGTGATCTTCGACGGCGCGCTGTACTTCGAGATCACCACGGATGTGCAGCAGCTCAACCCCAACGCCAAACTCGACGCCCGCCAGGACAAGGTCACCCGGCGCAAGGAACGCTTCGGGCACCTGTGGGACGCGCGCCGGGATCCGCCCTGACCCGGGAAAGCGGGAAAGCGACGTACAAAGAACTCGTTGCAAAGAAAGCCTTGCAACAGGTTCTTTGCATCTCTACTCTCGTTCCATGGCAGATCCTCAGGACCCGCAGCAGGTCCGCAGTCTCGACGCCCGCTCCCTGCGGGGTCTCGCCCACCCCCTGCGCATGGAGCTGCTCAACGCCCTGCGCCGGGGCGGCCCGGCGACGGCCTCCCAGCTCGCCGCGAAACTCGGCGAGTCCAGCGGCGCCACCAGCTACCACCTGCGCCAGCTCGCCGCGCACGGCTTCGTGGAGGACGTGCCGGAGCGGGGCAAGGGGCGCGAGCGATGGTGGCGGGCGGTCCATGACGGCGTGCTCTTCGACGGCCGGCTCTTCCAGGACAGCGACCCCGAAGTACGCGGCGCCGCCGACCTGTTCGTGCACGAGGTGGCAGCGCTGCACACCCGCGAGCTGACCACCTGGCTCGGCACCCGCGACGACTGGCCCGAGGAGTGGCAGCGCGCCTGGGACATGAGCGACTGGACGCTCGACCTCACGCCGGAACTGGCGTGCGAGCTGAGGGAGAAGATGCACGACCTCGTGCAGAGCTACCGCGACCGGGCACCCGCCGAGGGCACCCCGAACACCGAGCAGGTCCGCCTGCACACCCACCTCATCCCCGTCCGCACGGACACCCGCACGGAGCGAGAGGCAGCACAACAGTGATGCACCCCGAGCCCGAGACACACCTCGTCCTGCACCGCCTCCGTGCCGCCGAACTCCGCGCGCGGCCCGGGACGAACGGCCCCGCCCCGGTGGTGGTCCGTCGGCCCTCCCGTGCACTCGTGCGCACCCGCCTGGGCTGGGCCCTGGTGGAGCTGGGTCTGCGGCTGGCCACCACCGAGCACCGGGCGCGGGTGCGTACGGCGGTCACTGCAAGAGCCTTGTAGTGAGAGACGGTCAGGTGGTCGCCCCGTACTGGGCGGCCATGGCGGTCGCTCGCCGGTGCAGGGACGCGCGCAGCCACTCCGGGGACAAGGCCTCGGCGTCGGCGGGGAGTTGCCAGAGGGTCCATTCGGCGTGGCGGGCGTCCTGGAAGGTGACCTCCAGCTGGGGCCAGTCGCCGTCGTCGCCGGGCTCCTGGGCGCGGACGGCCAGGGCGGTGCGTATCAGCTCGTCCCGGTGTTCCGGGTTCACCCGCACCCGCACGGTCACCGGGTCGACGCCGGACAGGAAGCCGGCGCACCGCTCTCGCCAGACCTGGTCCAGGTCGACCTGGCTGGGCCGGTCGGCCGGTTCTGGCAGTGCCTCGGCGGCCTTGATGCGGGACAGCCGGTAGGTGCGGTCCGCGCCGGAGCGGGTGGCCAGCAGGTAGCTGCGGTCGCGGACGGTGACCAGGCCGATCGGGTCCACTGTGCGCCAGCGGGGGGTCTGGCCCGTGGCCGCGTACCGTATGCGCAGCTTGCGGCCGGTCAGCACCGCGCGCCGGACCTCGCGCATCAGGAGGCCGGGCAGTTCATCGGCCGCCGGGCGGCGGACCAGCAGGTCGGTCTCCGGGTCGATCAGCAGGCGCCGCGCGGCGTCGTTCGCTACCGTCCGCTGGGTCTCCGGCAGGGCGTCGACCAGCTTGCGCATGGCCGCGGAGAGCGCCGGGCCGAGGCCGAAGACCTGCTCGGCGCGCCCCGATCCGGCGACCAGCAGAGCGAGAGCCTCGTCGTGATGCAGCCCGCTGAGGTCGGTGCGGAAGTCCTCCAGCAGTGCGAAACCGCCGTTGCGGCCGCGTTCGGCGTAGACCGGGACGCCGGCCGCGGACAGGGCCTCGATGTCCCGCAGCACGGTGCGGGTGGACACCTCCAGCTCCCGCGCCAGGGCGGTCGCGGTCAGCCGGCCGCGCTGACGCAGCAGCACCAGTGAGATCAGGCGGTCGGCACGCATGCGAGGACGCTAGCGAATACGTGACGGAGGGTGTCGTGCTTTGCCGGGAGGCTTGTCGGCGTACGAAGAAGCCGTGAGCTGAACGGAGTTGATGTGGTGATGGAGCGCACGACGGTGAACCCGTGGGCGTGGTCGGTGGGGTTCGGTTACAGCCAGGGGCAGGTCGTCTCCGGGCCGCACCGGACCCTGTACTGCTCCGGGCAGGCCGCCATGGACGGGGAGGGCAAGCCGCAGCATGCCGGTGACATGGGGGCCCAGCTCGCGCTGGCCGTCGACAACCTGGAGGCGGTGCTGGCCGAGGGCGGCATGTCCCTGGGCGACCTCGCCCGGCTCACCGTCTACGCCACGGATGTGGACCAGCTCTTCGAGCACTACGGGGTGCTGGCGTCCCGCCTGTGCGCGGCAGGGGTGGCCCCGGCGATGACGGTGCTGGGGGTGACGCGGCTGGCCCTTCCCGACCTGATGGTCGAGCTGGAGGGCACGGCGATCGCGTAGGCGGTAGGGACGCGGGGCCGCCGGCCAGCTCTCAGCGGGGCTGCATTCCGCCGCCGACGGCCCCCACGGTACGTATGAACTCCGTCCAGGAGGCCGACCCGACGACGATCACGGGGCCGCCGGTCACTTTGCTGTCCCGGACAGGGACGACTCCGGGGACTCCGGCGGCGACTTCGAGGTACTCCTCGCCGCCGCTGCCTCCGCTGTGACTGCTCTTGCGCCAGCGGGCGGCGCCGGGGAAGTCGTAGGCGACTTCGACGCAGGCTTCTCCTCCGTCGCCGCCGCTGTACGTGCTCTTACGCCAACGGGCTGTGCTCAGGTCGAGGTCGCGCATCGTCTGTGGTCCTCCGCCGCCGACTCGATCAGGGCCAGGGACGCGTCTGGTGACTGCGCGGCGGCCCTGATGTGATCGTAAGACGCCCGCACACGCTTCACCAGCGCCGGTTCGTCCAGCAGGCTCCCTGAAAACACGCCTTCTGTATAGACCGTTGGTGGGGCATCCTCGAACTCCATGAGCCAGAGCAGCTTGCCCATGGCCGGATGGGCTCCAGCCGCGAACGGGAGTACCTGAAGCAGCACTTGGCGCTCCCGCACCATGCGGGTGATGTGGTCCAGCTGGTGGGCCATGACTGCGGGGCTGCCGACGGGCACACGGAGCACCGTCTCGTGCAGCACCACCCAAACAAGGGTCTTGTAGCGTCCTTCAGTACCCGTGCCCGATCCATACGCCCCTTGATCAGTTCCTCGATGTGCTCATCGGGGGCAAATGGGTTGCCCGCCACGAACATCGCTCGCGCGTACTCCCGTGTTTGCAGGAGTCCCGGAACCACTGTCGGCGCGTACTCACAGATTTCCGTGGCCATCCGCTCCAGCTCGACCGCGTGAGCGAAGTACTCGGTATATGGCTGGTCCTTGATGAGCTTCCGCCACAACCGCTCGAAAATACCATCGGTTTGCAGCACCTCGTCGATGCGCTGGGCCACGTCCAATTGCGGCTTCCGAATCGCCTGTTCGAACTGGCCGATATAGCCGCCGGAGACAAAGACCCGCGCCCCCAGCTCGACCTGCGTGAACCCCGCTTCCTCGCGACGCCTCTTCAGTTCTGCACCGAAGAACTCCCACGCCGCCTGACGCGAACCGTTGGCCATTGCTCAACCTCTTTGTGCAGCCCCGCAGTTGTGCGCAGACCCTTCCCGAGTGTAGGCGGACAACGGCACCGTGGTGGTGAGAAGGGTGAAACTCGAATAGCTAGGGGATCAGCGTGACGGCACGACACTCGGCGCTCTGCGTCGAAGAAGCGGAGGAAGTGGTGAAGGAATTGCGGGCGGTACTCGCGAAGGCCGGAATTATTCTGCCCTCACTCGGTCTGGACCCGGTGAGTCTCGCGCGTGAGGCACCCTGCCCGCTGGTGGAATTGGGGCGGTGCTCCGTGGAGACCGCCCGCCGGCTCGCCGGGACGGTGGTGCGGTGAAGCCGCCCGTCGGAGCCTTCGTGGTCGACACCCGGACGGACCGGATCGGGATCGTCATGGGCCACCAGGGGCCCTATGTCCAGCTGCGGCCGTACGGTGGCGGCAAGGAGTGGGATGCCGACCCGAGAGCCGTACGGCAGGCGACCCCGGCCGAGCGGCTGCGCGCGGCGACCGCGTACGCCAATGCCCGCAGCCGCGGTGAGGTGCCCTGAACGTGGGCGACAATGGGTGCCATGAGTCTGTTCCGCGACGACGGCATCGTGCTGCGCACCCAGAAGCTGGGTGAGGCGGACCGGATCATCACCTTGCTCACTCGCGGTCACGGACGCGTACGCGCCGTGGCCAGGGGCGTGCGCCGGACGAAGTCGAAGTTCGGCGCACGCCTCGAACCGTTCTCGCACGTCGACGTGCAGTTCTTCGCCAAGGGCAGCGAGCTGGTCGGGCGCGGCCTGCCGCTGTGCACGCAGAGCGAGACGATCGCGCCCTACGGCGCCGGGATCGTCAGCGACTACGCCCGCTACACCGCCGGGACGGCCATGCTGGAGACCGCCGAGCGGTTCACCGATCACGAGGGCGAGCCGGCGGTGCAGCAGTATCTGCTGCTGGTCGGCGCCCTGCGCACCCTCGCCCGCGGCGAGCACGCACCCTCGCTCGTCCTCGACGCCTTCCTGCTCCGCTCGCTCGCCGTCAACGGCTACGCTCCCAGCTTCGGCGACTGCGCGAAGTGTGGTATGCCCGGTCCGAACCGGTTCTTCTCGGTCGCCTCCGGCGGATCCCTCTGCGCCGACTGCCGGGTGCCGGGCAGCGTCGTACCCTCGCCCCAGACCCTGGAACTCCTCGGCGCACTGCTCACGGGAGACTGGGAGACCGCGGACGCGTGCGAGCCGCGGTATGTGCGGGAGGGCAGCGGGCTGGTCTCCGCCTACCTGCACTGGCATCTGGAGCGGGGACTGCGCTCGCTCCGGTACGTCGAGAAGTAGCCACGAACGAGGACGTCCGAGCAGCGGCAGACACAGCCACGGACAACAGCCACAGACACGACCACAGCCTTAAGGAGACGAGAGACACATGGCCGTACGCGGGTTCCTGGGGCGTCAGCGCCGGGAGTACAGGACGCCGGAACCGCACCCGTCCGGCGCGCGGCCGCCGAAGCTCCCCGGCGAACTGGTCCCGAACCATGTGGCGATCGTCATGGACGGCAACGGGCGCTGGGCCAAGGAGCGCGGGCTGCCGCGCACCGAGGGGCACAAGGTCGGCGCCGAGCGGGTGCTGGACGTGCTGCAGGGCGGCATCGAGATGGGCATCGGCGCGATGTCGCTGTATGCCTTCTCCACCGAGAACTGGAAGCGCTCGCCGGACGAGGTGCGCTTCCTGATGAACTTCAACCGCGACTTCATCCGCAAGACCCGGGACCAGCTGGACGAGCTGGGGATCCGTGTGCGCTGGGTGGGGCGGATGCCCAAGCTGTGGAAGTCGGTCGCCAAGGAGCTGCAGATCGCCCAGGAGCAGACCCAGGGCAACGACCGGATGACGCTGTACTTCTGCATGAACTACGGCGGGCGCGCGGAGATCGCGGACGCGGCGAAGGCGCTCGCGGAGGACGTGCGGGCGGGGCGGCTGGACCCGTCGAAGGTGACGGAGCGGACCTTCGCGAAGTACCTGTACTACCCGGACATGCCGGACGTTGATCTCTTCCTGCGGCCCAGCGGCGAGCAGCGCACCTCCAACTACCTGCTGTGGCAGAGCGCTTATGCCGAGCTGGTGTTCCAGGACGTGCTGTGGCCGGACTTCGACCGGCGCGACCTGTGGCGGGCGTGCGTGGAGTTCGCCTCCCGCGACCGCCGGTTCGGCGGCGCCATCCCGAACGAGGAGCTGCTGGCCATGGAGGGCCGGCAGGCGCAGTAGCCGAGGGCAGGGCAGAGGAGGGTCCCGAGGCGCAGGGTGTCCGGCGCCCGGGTAGCCCACGCGTAGGCTCCGGCCGCGTGTCCGGGGCGGCGCTGCGGGGTGACGTGCGTGCCGCTGCTCACACTGGCCGCATGTCCGACGCATCTGCTGTCTCCGTGAGCGATTACCGGCGGACGGCCGTCATGGGCCTGCTCACCGTGCTGGCGGGCGCCGTCGACGCCATCAGCTTCCTGACCATGGGGCACGTCTTCTGCGCGCTGGTGACGGGCAATGTGCTCTTCCTGTCGTTCGCCCTCGCGGGCGAGGGGGACGTGCCGGTGGCGCGGCCCGCGACGACGATCGGGGCGTTCGTGAGCGCTGCGGCCGTCTCGGCCGTCGTGCTGAAGTGGCTCGCGGACCGGGGGCGGCCCTGGTTCCCGGTCGGGCTGACGGGGGAGGCGCTGCTGCTGGCCGGCGGTGGTGCCGTGGTGCTGCTGCGGCACGGCACCGGCCCGGTAGGCGACACCTCCGACTTCTTCGGCATCGGGCTGGTGGCGCTGGCGATGGGCGTGCGGGCCTCCACCGCGCTGCGCATGCGGGTGCCGGGGATGCCGACCCTGTTGAGCCAGACCGCGATCGCCGAGCTGGTCAACGACGTGCTCGACCGGCCCGGCGACGTCCTGCGCGGGGTGTCGGCCCGGCAGCGGCTCGCGCGGACGCGGTGGACGGCGACGGTGGCGGGCATCTTCCTGGGCGGGGCGCTGGCCACGCTGCTGCTGGTGCCGCTGGGCACCGGGCGGGCGCTGCTGGTGATCGCCGTGCTAGTGATGATCATCGCGGTGTCCGCGATGCTCGTGCCGCTGGAGAAACGGTAGAAATGGTAAAGGCCGGACAGGTTCGTCCGGTTCCCGGCGCGGTCCGGTCAGTCCTCCGCGGCGGCGCACTCCGCGCAGGTGCCGAAGATCTCCACCGTGTGGGCCACGTTCACATAGCCGTGCTCCGCCGCCACGGCCTCGGCCCACTTCTCCACGGCGGGGCCCTCCACCTCCACGGCCTTGCCGCAGTTCCGGCAGACCAGGTGATGATGGTGCTCGCCGGTGGAGCAGCGGCGGTAGACGGACTCGCCGTCGGCGGTGCGCAGGACGTCCACCTCGCCGGCGTCGGCGAGGGACTGCAGGGTGCGGTAGACCGTGGTGAGACCGACCGAGTCGCCCTTGTGCTTGAGCATGTCGTGGAGCTCCTGCGCGCTGCGGAACTCGTCGACCTCCTGGAGGGCAGCCGCCACAGCGGCACGCTGCCGGGTGGCGCGGCCCTTCACGGGCGGTCCTGCGGTCGTCACCGTTGCCTCCTCCGTACTGTCCGGGCCATGCCCGGGCCATTCTGCCAGCCCGGGCACGGGCGAGGCAGGCGTCGCTCAGACGCCGACCTCGTCCCCGGACCTCCGGGTGGCCGGAATGGCGCACTCCGTGGCGTCCCCCGTGGGATGGGCCGCGGCCAGGGCCCGGGCGCGGCGGCGGGCCAGCGGCGCGGCCAGCGCGGTCAGCGCGATGAACGCGCCGATGGTCAGCAGCACGATCGTCGCACCGGGCGGGACGTCCTGGTAGTACGAGGTGACCGTGCCGCCGAGGGACACGCTCACGCCGATCGCGACGGCGATGGCGAAGGTGGCCGCGAAGCTGCGGCTGAGCTGCTGGGCCGCGGCCACCGGGACGACCATCAGCGCGGAGACCAGCAGCAGGCCCACCACCCGCATCGCCACCGTCACCGTCACCGCCGCCGTGACGGCGGTGAGCAGGTTCAGCAGCCGCACCGGCAGGCCGGTCACCCGCGCGAACTCCTCGTCCTGGCTCACCGCGAACAGCTGGCGGCGCAGCCCCACGGTGACCAGCACCACGAAGGCGGCCAGCAGGCAGATCGCGGTCACGTCGGACGGGGAGACCGTGGAGAGCGAGCCGAAGAGGAACGAGGTGAGGCCGGCGTTGGAGCCGCCCGGGGCGAGGTTGATGAACATCACGCCGCCCGCCATGCCGCCGTAGAACAGCATGGCGAGGGCGATGTCGCCGCGGGTGCGGCCGTACCAGCGGATGAGCTCCATCAGGACGGCGCCGAGGACGGACACCAGGGTGGCCATCCAGACGGGGGACCAGGACAACAGGAAGCCGAGGCCCACACCGGTCATCGCCACATGGCCGATGCCGTCGCCCATCAGGGCCTGGCGGCGCTGGACCAGGTAGATGCCGACCGCGGGGGCGGTGATGCCGACCAGCACGGCCGCGAGCAGCGCGCGCTGCATGAAGGCGTAGTTCAGGATCTCCATCAGCTCAGCAGCCCCGTACGGATCGGTTCGGCACCCGCGGGTGCGTGCGGGTGGACATGGTCGTGGCCGGGCAGCGCGTGCTGCCCGACCGCCTTCGGCGGCGGGCCGTCGTGCACCACGCAGCCGTCGCGCAGCACGACCGCCCGGTCGATCAGCGGCTCCAGCGGGCCCAGCTCGTGCAGCACCAGCAGCACCGTCGCCCCTTCGGCGACCTGGCTGCGCAGGGTCTCGGCGAGCACCTCCTGGCTGGCGAGGTCCACGCCGGCCATCGGCTCGTCCATGATCAGCAGTTCGGGGGCGGCGGCGAGCGCGCGGGCGATCAGCACGCGCTGGTGCTGGCCGCCGGAGAGCGCGTCCACCGGGTCCTTCACCCGGTCCGCCATGCCGACCTGCTCCAGGGCGCGCTGCACGGCGGCGCGGTCGGCCCTGCGGAAGAGACCGAAGCGGGTGCGGGCCAGGCGGCCGGAGGCGACCACCTCGCCGACCGTCGCCGGGACCCCGCCGGCCGCGGTGGTGCGCTGCGGGACATAGCCCACGCGGGCCCAGTCGCGGAAGCGGCGCCGCGGGGTGCCGAACAGCTCGATCTCGCCGGAGACGGCCGGCACCTGGCCGATGATGCTGCGCACCGCCGTCGACTTGCCGGAGCCGTTGGCCCCGAGCAGGGCGACGACCTCGCCGCGGCGCACGGTGAGGTCGATGCCGCGCAGGACGGGGCGCGAGCCCAGCTCGGCGCGGACGCCGCGCAGGGTGATGACGGGCTCGGTCATGCCGTCCTCCTCGGTGTGGGTCACTCGGTGTGTCACTGGGCGCCCAGGGCGGACTGCAGGGCCCGGAGGTTGGCCTCCATGACCTCGAAGTAGTCGTCGCCGCGGGACTTGTCCGTGATGCCCTCGAGCGGGTCGAGCACGTCGGTCTTCAGGCCGGCGTCCTTCGCCAGGGTCCTGGCGGTCCGGTCGCTGACGAGGGTCTCGTAGAAGACGGTGGTCACCCCGTCCTCCTTGGCGGTCCTCGACAATTCCTTCACGCGGGCGCCGCTGGGCTCGGACTCGGGGTCGAGGCCGGCGATGGACTCCTCGACCAGGCCGTAGCGCTCGGCGAGGTAGCCGAAGGCGGAGTGCGTGGTGACGAAGACGTCCGTCTTCCGCTTCTCCAGGCCGGTGCGGAACCTGGTGTCGAGGGCGGTCAGCTTCTTGACCAGGGCCTCGGTGTTCTTGCGGTAGCCGGAGGCGTGCTCCGGGTCGGCCTTCTCGAAGGCGGCGCCGACGGCCTCGGCGACCTCGGCGTACTTCACCGGGTCGAGCCAGAGGTGCGGGTCCCTGCCGCCCTCGTGCGCGTGATCGTGGCCCTCGTGCTCCCCGCCGTGTTCTTCCTCGTGCTCCCCGCCGTGCTCCTCGAGGGAGGTGAGGGCGGCGGCGTCGATCTTGGTCTTCACCGGGGACTGGCCGATGGCCTCGTCGACGGAGGGCTGGAGCCCCTTGAGGTAGAGGGCCGCGTCGGACTCCTCGAGCCGGGCCACCTGCCGGGCGCTGATCTCCAGGTCGTGCGGCTCCTGGCCGGGCTCGGTGAGGGTGGTGACGTTGACCTGCTCGCCGCCGATCTGCTCGGCGAGGAAGGCCATCGGATAGAACGAGGCGACGACGTCGAACTTCTCGGTGTTGCCCGCGGCGGCGCTGTCGCCGGCGCAGCCGGTCAGGGTGCCCAGGCCGAGAGCGGTGACCGCGGTGTAAGCGGCCGCGGATATCAGGCGTCGTCGTACGTTCATGAAAGTCATTTTCAAAGAAGATGGGAACCGTTGTCAACAAGCCGGGTGGGAGCGTGCGGCCGGGGCACTCGAGGGGGTCCCGATTTGGTCGTGGGGCAGGGCCCGCCGGTAACCTGAAGCATTCGCTGGAAGCATCTCGCTTCGTCGCCCGTCGTCGTAATGAAGAGAGCACCGTGGCCGCCGACAAGATCGACACCATCGTCAGCCTGAGCAAGCGCCGTGGCTTCGTATTCCCCTGCAGTGAGATCTACGGCGGCCAGCGGGCCGCCTGGGACTACGGGCCTCTGGGTGTCGAGCTCAAGGAGAACATCAAGCGCCAGTGGTGGCGCTACATGGTGACGTCGCGCGAGGACGTGGTCGGCATCGACTCGTCCGTGATCCTGGCCCCCGAGGTGTGGGTGGCCTCCGGTCACGTCGCCACCTTCACGGACCCGCTCACCGAGTGCACCTCCTGTCACAAGCGGTTCCGAGCGGACCACCTGGAGGAGGCGTACGAGGCCAAGCACGGCCGTGCCCCCGAGAACGGCCTGGCCGACGTCAACTGCCCCAACTGCGGCAACAAGGGCCAGTTCACCGAGCCCAAGCAGTTCTCGGGCCTGCTGTCGACGCACCTCGGCCCGACGCAGGACTCCGGCTCCATCGCCTACCTGCGCCCCGAGACCGCACAGGGAATCTTCACCAACTTCACCCAGGTGCAGACCACCTCGCGCCGCAAGCCGCCGTTCGGCATCGCCCAGATGGGCAAGTCGTTCCGCAACGAGATCACGCCGGGCAACTTCATCTTCCGCACCCGCGAGTTCGAGCAGATGGAGATGGAGTTCTTCGTCAAGCCGGGCGAGGACGAGAAGTGGCACGAGTACTGGATGGAGCAGCGCTGGAACTGGTACACCGGCCTGGGTCTCCGTGAGGAGAACATGCGCTGGTACGAGCACCCGAAGGAGAAGCTCTCCCACTACTCCAAGCGCACCGCCGACATCGAGTACCGCTTCAACTTCGGCGGCAGCGAGTGGGGCGAGCTGGAGGGTGTCGCCAACCGCACCGACTACGACCTCACCGCCCACTCCAAGGCCTCCGGCCAGGACCTGTCCTACTTCGACCAGGAGGCCGGCGAGCGCTGGACCCCGTACGTCATCGAGCCGGCGGCCGGTGTCGGCCGGGCCATGCTGGCCTTCATGCTCGACGCCTACGTCGAGGACGAGGCGCCCAACGCCAAGGGCAAGATGGAGAAGCGCACGGTGCTGCGCCTCGACCCCCGTCTCGCGCCCGTCAAGGCCGCCGTCCTGCCGCTGTCCCGCAACCCGCAGCTCTCCCCGAAGGCCAAGGGCCTCGCGCAGGCGCTGCGCCAGCACTGGAACATCGAGTTCGACGACGCCGGTGCCATCGGCCGCCGCTACCGCCGCCAGGACGAGATCGGCACGCCGTACTGCGTGACCGTCGACTTCGACACCCTGGACGACAACGCGGTGACCGTCCGCGAGCGCGACTCCATGAAGCAGGAGCGCGTCTCCCTCGACCAGATCGAGGGCTACCTGGCCAGCCGCCTGGTCGGCTGCTAGGCCGTCCCACTCGGCACACAACGCCGGGCGAGCTGATGGATTCAGCTCGCCCGGCGTTCCTTTTGGGCGGGTGCCGGGTGCCGGGTTCAGGGTGCTGGTAGCCGGGTGCGGGCGGTGGCGGGCGGCATCGGCGAGGTTTCGGTTGATGTCAGAACTACCCCTACCCGCGAGTAGTGAGGCGATGGTGACCCCATAGGGTGCATGCCGATCACGGTCCGGGGACGGGCCGTGCGTCGGCATGTGCCCCTACTGCCCTTCTGCGAGCCCGCCTTGATGTCGATCGACCGCTCGTCATGTTCGTTACCGCGCTCCAGGGAGGTCGAAGCGGCATCCGTCGCGGCCACGGCTGCCGGGCGAGGTCGCGGTGTGCCCGTGTGGGTGCTTCCGGTGCTGTGGACCGTCGCTCTCGGGTCGTGGGGGCTGTCGCGTCAGGGGAGTGTGTGGCGGGACGAGGCCGCGACCTGGCAGGTCGCCCGGCGTTCCTCCGCCGAGATCTGCCACATGCTGCAGAACGTCGACGTCGTGCACGGCTCCTACTACCTGCTGATGCACATGCTGTTCGAGTGCTTCGGTGCCGGGACCACCACGCTGCGGCTCCCCTCCGTCCTCGCCATGGCCGTCGCGGCGGGCTGCGTGGCGGTCATCGGGCGGCGGCTGGCGGGTGCCTGGGCGGGCCTGGCGGGAGGGCTGGCGTTCGGGATGCTGCCGGCGGTCCAGTTCTACCTCCAGGAGGGGCGGCCCTACGCCCTGGTGGCTGCCGGGGCCGGCATCTCCACCCTGCTCCTCGTCGCCGTGCTGCAAGGACGCGCTCCCGGACCCCGCCGGGCCGTACTGCGCTGGGTCGGGTACGGCGTCACTGTCGTGCTGATGGGCCTGCTGAACTGGCTCTCGCTGATGATCCTCGCGGCCCATCTGGCCACCCTGCTCTGGTGCGGAGCCCGGCGTGAGGTCTGGCTGCGCTGGGCGGCGGTCTCCGTGACCGCCTTCGTCTGCGTGCTGCCGCTGATCGTGTTCAGCCGTGGCCAGGCGGCACAGGTGTCCTGGATACCACCGCTGACCTGGCACATGATGATCGGCCCCGCGGTGCTTCTGGCGATCGGCGGCATCGGCGCCCTGCTGGACCGGCCACGGTCCCGCCGCCTGTCCGTGGCCGCCGTCGGGCTGCCGCTGCTGGCCGTGCCGCAGCTCGGCCTCCTGACCGCCTCCCTGGTCCAGCCGCTGTTCCTGGACCGCTACGTCCTCTACAGCCTGCTGGGGCTCGCGCTCCTGATCGGTGCCGGCGTAGGGGCGGCGGTGCAGGCGGTCGGGCACCGGAACGCCGTCGCGGCGAAGTGGGTCCTGCCCGTGGTGGTGGCCGTGGCGATGGCGGGGCTCCTGCCGCAGTCACTGGCGAAGCGTTCGGTCGCCAGTCGGGTCGACGACGTCTTGGCCATAGCGTCGGACGTGCAGCGGACGAAGCAGGCGGGAAACGCGGTGCTGTTCCTCCCGTCGACCCGCCGCGACGCCAAGTCCGTCTCACCGGAGGCGTTCGCCGGGCTGCGGGAGATCGCTCTGCTGGAAAGCCCGGTCGAGTCCGGGACGCTCAAGGGCGTCGAGGCGAGCCCGGAGCGCATACGTGCCGCGATGCTGCGTCAGAAGCGGATCCTGCTGCTGGCGGACACACCCGCGGTGGCGAGACCGGTCAAGGGGGAGCGGGACCGGATGAAGACCGCGGTCCTGAGGACGCACTTCAGGGCCGTGTCGGACGTAGAGGTCCGGGGGCGGAGGCTGACCGTGTACGAACGCATCGAACGCACCGGGGGAGCCCAGGGGGTGCCCGCGAAGTCCCGCCTGCCCCGCTGACCCCGACCGGCAGGCTGCGCTTGGCCCGGTGTGTCGTCGAGGACGGCTGGCCGCTGCGGCGGGCCGCGGAACGCTGCCACGTCAGTCACACCACCGCCGCGCGTTGGAGCAGTCGCTATCGCCGGCTCGGTGCAGCGGGGATGCAGGACCGCTCCAGCCGGCCGCTCCGATCGCCGCGGCAGACCCCGGCCACCGTGGAAGAGCAGGTCGTCCGGCTGCGACGCGAGCACCGCATCGGCCCCGTGCGGCTGGCCGCGAGGACCGGCATCGCCGCCTCCACCGACTCGTGCGGCACCATCTGCCCGCCCTGGCCGCCCTCGACCGGGCCACCGGCGAACCAGTCCGCCGTTACGAACGTGACCGTCCCGGCGAGCTCGTCCACGTCGACGTCAAGAAACTCGGCCGCATCCCGGACGGCGGCGGCCACAAGGTCCTGGGCAGGACAGGGCGGTCGCCGAGCATCTCGACGACCTGACGGGCCAGTTGACCCGCATCATCGAGGACGGCGTCGCGGCGGGCGCCTTCAGCAGTGACGACCCCGCGGCCACCGCCCGCGCCGTCTTCCACACCACGGGCCGCTTCCACGACCCGCGGTACGCGCCCGAGTGGAAGGACCCGCGTACCGGCGCCGACTTCGCGGCGGTCGTGGACCTGGTGCCGCGAGGGCTGCGCGCCTGAGCGGGCAACCGCCGCCGGGCCAACCGCGGTCCCTCATGCGGCCGTCGGATCGACGGTGGCCTGATGCGCCTCGGCCAGATGCTCCTCCGCCTTCAGCCAGGGCAGGAACTGCGCCCCTCTGCGCCAGCCGCAGGTCTCGCATCTGATGGTGCGCTGCACCCCGGTGCGCAGGACGTGCACCACATGCCGGCGCCCGTGCTGGTCGAAGCGGCTGACCTTGCTCGTGTCGATCTGCGGCATGACGCCTCCGGCATCCGTGCGGGTGTCGCCTTCCCTGTCGCCCCGGTACCGGGACGACAAGGAGTGTGCAGCAAGAGCAACATCAACAGGGGGCGCACGGCCGGGATTTCAAGGTTCGTACAACTGATCCGCGAACAAACGGGACATCGGGAACAGCGGGGCGGCCGGTTTGCTGGCGGCCGCCAAGGGCGGCTCTAGGAACCGAGGTTCGCCGCCTCGTGGATCTCCTTGGACTCCAGGCGCTGCGCCGTGCGCAGGGCGGTGCGGCGGGCCCAGGGGCCGGAGGTGAGGGCGCCCACCAGCAGGACCGCCAGGCCGAAGGCGACCAGGATCCACCAGGCGGGGCGGGCCGCCGGGACGAAGGCGTCCGCGTAGGAGGAGGCGCCCACCCCTGCGGCCAGCACCGCGCCGATCACCGCGACGCCGAGGGTCTGGCCGAGCTGGCGGCTGGTGGAGGCGACCGCGGAGGCCACGCCGGCCTGGGCGCGGGGCATGCCGGAGACGGCGGTGTTGGTGATGGGGGCGTTGACGAAGCCGAAGCCGATGCCGAACAGGAGGTAGCCGAGGAAGAGCGTGGTGTCGGAGGTCTCGGCCTCGAGGAGGGCGAAGAGGAGGCCGCTGGTGGTCATGGCGCCGCCGGCGATCAGCAGCGGCAGGCGCGGGCCGCGGCTGCCGACCAGGCGGCCGGCGAGCGGCGCGCACAGGAACGTCGGGACGGCCATCGGCAGCATCCAGAGGCCGGCGTCCATGGCGTTCAGCCCGCGGACGTTCTGCAGATAGAGGGTGGACAGGAAGAGGAAGCCGCCGAGCGCGGCGAACGCGCTCACCGCGATCACGGTCGCCCCGCTGAACGGCGCCGAGCGGAAGAAGCGCAGATCGATCAGCGGTTCGCGGCGGCGCGGCTCGTACCAGAGGAGGGCCGTCAGGGCGGCCAGGGCGAGGACGGCGAACGGGGCGATGGCGCGGACGGTGGTGTGCGGGGCCTCGATGATCGCGTAGGTCAGCGAGCCGAAGAGGGCGATCACCAGGAGCTGGCCGACCGGGTCGGGGCGGCGGGCGGTGCCCGCGCGGGACTCGGGGACGAAGCGCAGGGTGAGCAGCAGGGCGGCGAGGCCCACCGGCAGGTTGACCCAGAAGATCGAGCGCCAGCCGACCGACTCCACCAGCAGCCCGCCCACCAGCGGGCCCGCGGCCATCGAGATGCCGACGACTGCACCCCACACACCGATCGCGCGGGCGCGCTCACGGGGGTCGGTGAAGGTGTTGGTGATGATCGACATGGCCACCGGGTTGAGCATGGAGCCGCCCACCGCCTGGACCATCCGGAACGCGACCAGCGCCTCCAGGCTCGGTGCGAGGGAGCACAGCAGAGAGCCGAGGGTGAAGATCACCAGTCCCGCCATGAAGACCCGCTTGCGGCCGATCCGGTCGGCGGTGGAGCCCGCCAGCATCAGCAGCGACGCCAGGACCAGGGTGTAGGCGTCGATCGCCCACTGCAGCCCCGAGGTGGTGGCGTGCAGGTCGCGCTGCAGGGAGGGGAGGGCGACGTTCAGGACGGTGTTGTCCAGGCTCACGATCAGCAGGCTCATGCAGCAGATCGCGAGCACCAGCAGCCGTCGGCGGGGGCTCGGCTCGGGCATGGGATCCACTGTACGCCGACATCGATAGTGCGGCTAACTAACGAATTTTCCGAATTCATTGCATCGGCCATCCAATGTCCTCGTTCCATGGAACGGGGCGCCCCCGGCGGCACGGCACAATGGAGGAATGCCCACGCCCCTGCAGATCGGTGAGCACACCGTCCAGCCGCCCGTCGTCCTGGCCCCGATGGCCGGGATCACCAACGCGCCCTTCCGCACCCTGTGCCGGGAGTTCAGCGGAGGCAAGGGCCTGTTCGTCAGCGAGATGATCACCACCCGGGCGCTGGTCGAACGCAACGAGAAGACCATGCAGCTGATCCAGTTCGACGCGAGCGAGAAGCCGCGCTCCATCCAGCTGTACGGCGTCGACCCGGCGACCGTGGGCAAGGCCGTCCGCATGATCGCCGAGGAGGACCTCGCCGACCACATCGACCTCAACTTCGGCTGCCCCGTGCCCAAGGTCACCCGCAAGGGCGGCGGCTCGGCCCTCCCGTACAAGCGGAACCTGCTGCGCGCCATCCTGCGCGAGGCGGTCAGCGGCGCCGGGGACCTGCCGGTGACGATGAAGATGCGCAAAGGCATCGACGACGACCACCTCACCTACCTCGACGCCGGGCGCATCGCCGTGGAGGAGGGCGTCACCGCGATCGCGCTGCACGGCCGCACCACCGCCCAGCACTACGGCGGCACCGCCGACTGGGACGCCATCGCCCGCCTGAAGGAGCATGTGCCGGAGATCCCGGTGCTCGGCAACGGCGACATCTGGTCGGCCGAGGACGCCCTGCGCATGGTCGAGCAGACCGGTTGCGACGGGGTGGTCGTGGGCCGCGGCTGCCTGGGCCGGCCGTGGCTCTTCGCCGACCTGGTCGCCGCGTTCGAGGGGCGCACCGACGAGCTGATGCGGCCCACGCTGCGCGAGGTGGCCGACGTCATGGTGCGGCACGCCACCCTGCTCGGCGAGTGGATCGGCGACCCGTCCCGCGGCGTGATCGACTTCCGCAAGCACGTCGCCTGGTACCTCAAGGGCTTCGCGGTCGGCTCCGAGATGCGCAAGCGGCTGGCGGTCACCTCCTCGCTGGAGGAGCTGCGGGCCGGGCTCGACGAGCTGGACCTCGACCAGCCCTGGCCGGCCGGCGCCGACGGCCCGCGCGGCCGCACCTCCGGCAACAACCGGGTGGTGCTGCCGGACGGCTGGCTGAAGGACCCCTACGACTGTGCGGGCGTCGGCGAGGACGCCGAACTGGACACCTCCGGCGGCTGATCACTCCTCCGTCGGGTGCGGCGTGGAGCCGAACGCGGTCAGGAAGCGGTCGCGGAAGTCGCTCATCTTCCACACCGGCGCGTCCTTCGCGGGCCGCAGCCCCTCCGTCCACTTCCAGTCCTCGATGCTCTCCAGCACCTTCGGGTCCTTGGCGACGATCGTGACCGGGACGTCACGGCTGGCGTTCAGGCCGCTGACCCGGGGCCTGGGCTGGTGGTCGCCCAGGAACACCAGCACGGTGTCCTCGGTGCCGTAGCGCTCCAGCCACTGCACCAGGCTGGTCACCGAGTAGCGGATGGACTTGCCGTACTCCTCCCGGGACCCGTCCGGGTCGGCCAGGACCTCCTCGGGCGTCTTCCCGGCCGCCTCGATCTCCTTGAAGACCGAGCCGTCGCCGAGGTCCTCCCAGTCGACGAGCTTCGGGATCGGCGCCCAGGGCTGGTGGCTGGAGGTGAGGATGATCTCCGCCATCAGCGGCTTGTCCCGCTTCTTGCCGTGCTCCAGCTGCTGGAATGCCTCCAGCGCGTACTGGTCGGGCATGGTCGACCAGCTGAACTTCGGGCCCTTATAGCCGAGCTGGAAGGCGTTGTAGACCTTCTCCAGCCCGTACCACTCGGCCTCCGGCCAGCCCTTCTGCACACCGGGCATGACCCCCACGGTGTCCCAGGCGCCGGTCTTCTGGAACGCCTTGGTGAGCGTCAGATGGTCGCCGGTGGTCACGGTCCGGTAGCGCTGCTGGTTGTCCACCCACAGCCCGGACAGGGCGGTGGAGTGGCCCAGCCAGCTGCTGCCGCCGTAGGTCGCCGAGGTCAGCCAGCCGCTGCGGGCCTGGTAACCGGCCTTGGCGAGGGCCGCGGTGCCGGCGTCCAGCGCGGGCGTCACGGTGGGCGCGATGACCGGGTCCTCGATGGCGCTGCGCCCGTAGCTCTCGATGAAGGTGATCAGGACGTCCTTGCCGCGCAGCTCGGGCACCAGCTGGTCGGGCGGCGTGCCGCCGAAGGTGTCGGCCCGCGCCTCCCGGGCGAAGGCCGCCTCGTCCCGCAGGGTGCCCACCACCCGGTCGGCCTGCTCCCTGAGGGCATCCGCCGTCCGTTCCGAGGCGATGGGCATCCCGGCCAGCTTCAGATGCAGCACGGCGCAGGCGATCCACGCGATCCCCGCGATCGTCGCGCCCCGCGAGGCCCGGGGGCGGTGCCGCGCCAGCAGATGGGCCAGCCGGACGGTGGCGAGCGCGGTCAGCACCACCAGCAGCGCGGAGAGGGCGACCGCGCCGATGCCGGCGGCGGTCGCGGCCGTGCCGCCCATCGCGTCCGAGACGTAGGACTGGGCGTCGTCCAGGAGCTCCCAGTCGAGTACGAGGTTGAAGCCCCGGCCCAGGAACTCGTTGAAGCCCATGTCCAGGAGATTGAGCACGGTCAGCGCACCGAGCCCCGCGCCGCAGACCGCGGCGAGGGCGGTCCTCAGGCGGCGCCAGGGCAGCGCCAGCAGCACGACGACGGCGAGGATGCCCTCGCCGGGGATCCGGGTGAACCGGTTGAGGCGCAGCGCGTCGAGCGAGCCGGGCAGCAGCAGGGCACCGAGGACGAGGGCCGCGGCGAGGACATGCAGGGTGACGCGGGCGGCGGGGGACTTCGTCAGATGCCTGCCGGGGAGTCGGAAGCGGGGCTTCCGAGCGGGTTCCTCGGTGTCCTCGGTGTCCTCGGTGTCTTCGGTGTCTTCGGCGTCCTTGGCGTCCTCGGAGGGTTCGGCAGCGTCCTCGGCCTTCTCGTCCTGCTCGGCCTTGTCGGTGTTCTGTGTGTCCTGCGCGTCCTCCGGACCCTCGGACGGCTTCTCCGGGTTCCCCGGGTTCCCCGGGTTTTCCGAGTCCTTCGGGTCCTTGGAGCTCTCCGGCGTCTCTGCCTGTTCCGAGTCCTCCGGGCTCTCCGCGTCCTCCGAGTCCTCCGGGCTCTCCGCGTCCTCCGAGTCCTCCGGGCTCTCCGCGTCCTCCGCGTCCTCCGAGTCCTCCGCGTCCTCCGGGGTCTCCGCGTCCTCCGCGTCCTCCGAGTCCTCCGAGTCCTCCGAGTCCTCCGCGTCCTCCGAGTCCTCCGAGTCCTCCGCGTCCTCCGAGTTCTCCGGGTGTGCCGGACTTTCCGGCTTCTCTCCCTGCTCCGACTCCTCCGACTCCTCCGTGTTCTCCGGGTGTTCCGATCCCTTCGGGTCGGCCGGGGCGTCCGCCGTCTCAGCGTTCCTCGCGTTCTCCTCGCTCTGTGCCTTCTGAGCCGTCTCTGCGTTCTCCGGCATCCGGTGCAGGCGTGTGTTGACAGGCAACCCGGAGGTCCTTCCGTACCCGTGACTCGGTGAGTGCGGCGGACCCGGCGTGGGGGCCCGGGTCCGCCGTAGGTCCGTACGGGTGCGCTGACCGGTGTGTTCAGCCTGTTGTGTGTCGGCTCGGCAAACACCTTGCAAACGGTCTGCCCGGAAGGGACATCCCCTACGCCGCGCTGTCCGCCGGCAGGCGCTCCGGGAGCCCGAGGGAGGGGAACCGGTCGTCGGAGAAGATGAGGATCTCGGCGATCTCCCCGCCGGCCACGCGCAGGACGTCGATCGTCAGCGGCAGATACGCGTCCTCCTGCTGGTCGAAGAGGTAGAAGGCGACGGCGGGCTGACGGTTCACGGACGTGGGGATGCCGCGCAGGCCCTTCATGCCCTCGAAGCCGCTCTCCCGCCAGTCCCGCACCACCGCGTCCCGGCCTACGACCACGCCCGGCGTGGGCGGCATCGAGCAGCGCACGTCGTCCCGCAGCATCGCGGCGATCGCGGGGACGTCGGTGGCCACGCTGGCGTCGGTGAAGCGGCGCACCAGCTCGCGCGTCCCGGCGTTCTCCTCGTCGTCCGTCCAGTCCTGCCGCTCGGCGGGCAGACCTGTCGTACGTGTGACGGCAGGGGCGGCGAAAACTCATCACTCGGGGCCGCCGGGAACCCGTCACCCGGGCCGGACGGTCAGGCCGTGGGCCGTTCGTAGCGCGGGGGACCGGTGGCGCGGTAGGTCTGCAGGGTCAGGCCGCTGGGGGTCGACCGCAGGCCGGTCAGGGCCAGGCCGAGGTCCGGGCCGGTGACGGGGAACAGGCGGGTGCCCTGGCCGACGATCACGGGGTAGACGAGCAGGACGAGCTCGTCGACGAGGCGGTGGGCTAGCAGCGTGCGGATCAGGGTGCCGCTGCCCCAGACCTGGAGCTCGCCGCCCGGCGCGGCCTTGAGCGCCCGGACCGCGTCCGGGACGTCGCCGGACAGGACGGTGGTGCCCGGCCAGTCCGGGTCGGTGAGGGTGGCCGAGGCGACGTACTTGGGGCGGTCGTTGAGCGCCTGGCCGACGGGATGGCCCGGGTCCATGCCCGCGCCCCAGGAGGCGGCGAAGATCTCGTAGGTGCGGCGGCCGAACAGGAACGCGTCGGCGCCGAGGAAGGTCCGGCCGATGAACTCGGACGCCTCCTCGTCCAGCAGCGGCGGGGCCCAGCCGAACCGCTCGAAGCCGCCGCGGGCCTCCTGCTCCGCCGTGCCGGCCACCTCGATCCAGCGGTGCCCCTGGGTCACGCCGTCGACGGAGATGTTGGTGACGGTCTTGAGCCTCATGCCGTGCTCCCTTCCGCGCAGGAGTCCACTGGGAGTTCCACGCCGGATTCACCCCGAGTCCGCCCCGGAGTCGTCATGGGTGGGACCGGGCCGGGGAGCGGATCTCATCGGTGCCCGCATGGTGAAACGGCGGCCCGTGTGGCAGCGTGATTCTCGCCACCCTTGATAGGAGCGGCGCTCAGATGAGCGGATCTTGAGCGACTGCACTTCTGGAAGGGATGGCACTCAGTGCCATCAGATGATCGTTCATCGAGCGAAATCAGACGTGCCGAAGAGCGCTCATCTGAGCAGTGAAGGCGTTTCAGGAGGTTGCTTGCATTCAAGAGGTGAAAACCTCCGGCCGTGACCGCTTGCCAATCCTTGACTTTCGATCCACTGGTCGGCGAGCGGTTACAGGCACATGACGCGAGACTGGACGTACCCAGAGGCCTTTGATCTGGGTACATTCCTCGCCGTCAGGGCAGCCACCGCGTCCTCGAGGAGTCGAGACCCGTGTCGGAAAACAAAGATCCCCACGTAGCTCAGTCGGGCACGAGCGTTGAGGGCGTGAAGTTCGTTTACGACTTCACCGAGGGCAACAAGGACCTCAAGGACCTCCTCGGCGGCAAGGGTGCCAACCTCGCCGAGATGACCAACCTCGGTCTCCCCGTGCCACCCGGCTTCACGATCACCACGGAGGCCTGCAAGGTCTACCTGGAGAGCGGTGAGGAGCCGGCCGAGCTGCGCGACGAGGTGAGTGCGCACCTCGAGGCCCTCGAGAAGAAGATGGGCAAGAAGCTCGGGCAGGCCGACAACCCCCTCCTCGTGTCGGTCCGCTCCGGGGCGAAGTTCTCCATGCCGGGCATGATGGACACCGTCCTCAACATCGGTCTGTCCGACAAGTCCGTGCAGGGCCTCGCCAAGCAGGCCGGCGACGACCGGTTCGCGTGGGACTCCTACCGCCGCCTCATCCAGATGTTCGGCAAGACCGTCCTCGGCGTCGACGGCGAGCTGTTCGAGGAGGCGCTGGAGGCGGCCAAGGCCGCCAAGAAGGTCACCGACGACACCGAGCTGGAGGCCGCCGACCTCAAGAAGCTCGTCACCAAGTTCAAGAAGATCGTCAAGGCCGAGGCCGGCCGGGAGTTCCCGCAGGACCCGCGCGAGCAGATGGACCTCGCCATCAGGGCGGTCTTCGACTCCTGGAACGGCGAGCGGGCCAAGCTCTACCGCCGCCAGGAGCGCATCCCGCACGACCTCGGCACCGCCGTCAACGTCTGCTCGATGGTCTTCGGCAACCTCGGCCCGGACTCCGGCACCGGTGTCGCCTTCACCCGCGACCCCGCCTCCGGCCAGCAGGGCGTCTACGGCGACTACCTGCAGAACGCGCAGGGCGAGGATGTCGTCGCGGGCATCCGCAACACGGTCCCGCTCGCCGAGCTGGAGAAGATCGACAAGAAGTCGTACGACCAGCTCATGCAGATCATGGAGACCCTGGAGAACCACTACAAGGATCTCTGTGACATCGAGTTCACCATCGAGCGCGGCCAGCTGTGGATGCTGCAGACCCGCGTCGGCAAGCGCACCGCCGGTGCCGCCTTCCGCATCGCCACGCAGCTCGTGGACCAGGGCCTGATCGACGAGGCCGAGGCGCTCACCCGCGTCAACGGCGCCCAGCTCGCCCAGCTGATGTTCCCGCGCTTCGACGAGAGCGCCAAGGTCGAGCAGATCGGGCGCGGCATCGCGGCGTCGCCGGGCGCGGCGGTCGGCAAGGCGGTCTTCGACTCCTACACCGCCGTGAAGTGGTCCCGCTCCGGCGAGAAGGTCATCCTGATCCGCCGGGAGACCAATCCCGACGACCTGGACGGCATGATCGCCGCCGAGGGCATCCTCACCTCGCGCGGCGGCAAGACCTCCCACGCGGCCGTGGTCGCCCGCGGTATGGGCAAGACCTGTGTGTGCGGCGCCGAGGAGCTGGAGGTCGACACCAAGCGCCGCCGGATGACCGTGCCCGGCGGGCACGTCGTCGAGGAGGGCGACGTGATCTCCATCGACGGCTCCAGCGGCAAGGTCTACCTGGGCGAGGTCCCGGTCGTGCCGTCGCCGGTCGTGGAGTACTTCGAGGGCCGGATGCACCCGGGCGCCGACGACGCCGACGAGCTGGTCGAGGCCGTGCACCGGATGATGTCCTTCGCCGACCGCAAGCGCCGGCTGCGGGTGCGGGCCAACGCCGACAACGCCGAGGACGCGCTGCGCGCCCGCCGGTTCGGCGCCCAGGGCATCGGCCTGTGCCGCACCGAGCACATGTTCCTCGGCGACCGGCGCGAGCTGGTGGAGCGGCTGATCCTGGCCGACACCGAGGAGGAGCGCGAGGAGTCCCTGAAGGCCCTGCTGCCGCTGCAGAAGCAGGACTTCGTGGAGTTGTTCGAGGCGATGGACGGCCTGCCGGTCACCATCCGCCTGCTCGACCCGCCGCTGCACGAGTTCCTGCCGGACATCACCGAGCTGTCGGTGCGGGTGGCGCTGGCCGAGGCCCGGCAGGAGCCGCACGAGAACGACCTGCGGCTGCTGCAGGCCGTCCACCGGCTGCACGAGCAGAACCCGATGCTGGGTCTGCGCGGTGTCCGCCTCGGCCTGGTCATCCCCGGCCTGTTCACCATGCAGGTGCGGGCCATCGCGGAGGCCGCCGCCGAGCGCCTCAACGCCAAGGGCGACCCGCGTGCGGAGATCATGATTCCGCTGGTCGGCACGGTGCAGGAGCTGGAGATCGTCCGCGAGGAGGCCGACAAGGTCATCGCCGAGGTCGAGGCCGCCGCGGGCGTCAGCCTGAAGCTCGCCATCGGCACGATGATCGAGCTGCCGCGCGCCGCGCTGACCGCCGGTCAGATCGCCGAGGCCGCCGAGTTCTTCTCCTTCGGCACCAACGACCTCACCCAGACGGTGTGGGGCTTCAGCCGGGACGACGTGGAGGCGAGCTTCTTCACCGCGTACCTGGAGAAGGGCATCTTCGGCGTCTCCCCGTTCGAGACGATCGACAAGGACGGCGTGGGCTCCCTGGTGAAGCTCGCCGCCAAGGCCGGCCGGGAGACCCGCCCCGACCTGAAGCTCGGCGTCTGCGGCGAGCACGGCGGCGACCCGGAGTCCGTCCACTTCTTCCACGAGGTGGGCCTGGACTACGTCTCCTGCTCCCCGTTCCGCATCCCCGTCGCCCGCCTCGAGGCCGGCCGCGCCGCGGTCACCTCGCAGGGGAGCGACCACCGCTAGGAGCCGCGGGGCGTTGAGCCCTGGGGCACCAAGACCCCGGAGCCGTTGTCTGTCACCCGACCACCCTCACCGATCGGCATCGGCTCCGGACCACGAAGGAGAGGCGGGCACCCGTGCGGGGGTGCCCGCCTCTCTTCGTACCGCCCGGACCGCCGGTGTCCGGGCGGACGCCTGGTCAGCCGAGGCCGCGATGGGCGGCCCACAGCTCGGCGGCCCGGTCGGCGGCGTCGGAGATCAGCGCCGCCAGCGCGGGCTCGTCGGGGACCCGGAACGAGACGTAGTTCCCCCGGCCGCCCTCGGCCGGCCGGCCGTACGCCTTGGCCGCGAGACGGCCGTCGGGCAGCAGCCGGATGTTGAGGGTGGTCAGGTTGTAGGTCTGCCCGCGCCGGGTGTCCGTCCAGCGCAGCTCCTCGGGCACGGTGACATTGATGGCCAGAGCGCTCACGTCCAAGTCGCTGTTCATGGCCGGATCATGTCACGCCGGCCGCGGCGG
>NZ_BAAAIZ010000069.1:61260-69715 GCF_039526425.1 Streptomyces thermospinosisporus | reverse complement strand
CCCGGCCGGAGCCGGGGAGCCCGCGGCACGGGACGGCGGGCTCCCCGGAGCGCGACTGGTCAGCGGGCGTCGCGGCGCCTGCGGGTGGCGATGAGCAGGCCGCCGCCCGCGAGGACCACGACCGCGCCGGCCCCGGCGATGTACGGGGTGGCGTCGTTGCCGCCGGTCTCGGCGAGGTCCGTGCCGGACCCGCCCTTGGCGTCCGAGCCGGTGCCGGAGGACTCCTTCGCACCGGTGCCGCCGCCCTCCGACTCGCCCTTGTCGCCACGGGGCTTGAAGTCCGCCGGCGGCTTGTCGCAGCCGATGCCGTCGCCGTCCCGGTCCAGGCGCTTGGCGTAGTGCTCGTCGCCCGCCTGGATGTTGGCGTACCCGTTGTTGTAGGCCTCGGTGCAGTTGGTGAACGGGTGGTCGCCGTCGTGGGCCACGGCGGTGGCCGGGACGGCGGCCAGGGCCAGCGCGGCGAGGACCGCGGCTGAGGCGCGGGCGGACGTGCGGATCGGGTTCATGGACGAATCCCCCCAGTGGTGGTGCGTGTGCTCGGTTCGAGGTGGACGAAGCTACTGAGCACGCTGGGATGCGGGGGAGATATGGAGAAGCCGTGACTGGAACGTGACGTGACTGGAGGGTAGCTTTCCGCAACGATGGCGGCCGGGCCGGCGGACGTCACGTCGGGTCCGTGAACGTCAGGCCGGCAGGGCGGGCCGTTCTCTGGGGCGGGAGCCCGAGCTGTCCGAGGAGCCGACGGATTCCGGCGGGGATGCCGAGGGGAGGCTGATCACGGCGTCCAGGCCGCCCGTCGCCGCCGCCTGCAGCATCGCCTCGCCGCCGCTGGCATGGGCCAGCCGCTGCACCAGGGCCAGGCCGAGGCCCGTACCGCCCTTCGGGGCGCCCGGCGCGCGCCAGAACCGGTCGAAGGCGCGGGCCCGCTGCTCCGCGGTCATGCCGGGACCCTCGTCGGTGACGTGCAGGTCGACCTGGCAGGGGCGGCCGTCGCGCAGGGCGCGCCGGGCCGGCGGGTTCAGCCGCAGCTCCACGGTCACCGTGGCGCCGGCGGGGGAGTGCCGCAGGGCGTTCGACAGCAGGTTGTCCAGGATCTGCTCCACCGCGCCCGGCACCGCGAGCACCTGCCCCACGCTGCCCGCGAACAGCACCAGGGACACGTTCTGCTGCTGGAACATCGGCAGCCAGCTGCGGTGGCGCTCGGCGCAGATCTCCCCGATGTCCACGGGCGCCGGGGTGGCCACGTTCTCCTCCAGCCGGGCCATGGCCAGCAGGACCTCCACCATCCGCGCCAGCCGGTCGGTCTCGGTCAGCGCGGCCTTGAGCGTGCCCCGCGCGCGGGCAGCGACATGCGGCTGGAGGTTCTCCAGGCGCAGCCGCAGCGCGGCCAGGGGGGTCTTCAGCTGGTGCGAGGCCTCGCCCGCGAATGCCCGCTGGGAAGCGAGCAGATGGGCGAGCCGCGCCGCGGTGTGGTTGAACGCGGCGGCCAGCCGGCGCACTTCGGGCGGCCCCTTGGTGACCGGCACCGGGGCGAACGAGCCGCCCGCGCCCAACGCCCGTGTGGCCCGCTCCAGTTGCCGTATCGGACGGGCCGCCCAGCAAGCGAAGGCGAAGCCGGCCGCCGCGACCGCGATGAGCACGCCCAGCCCGCCCGCGGCGAGCAGCAGCCATACATGGCGCACCCGCTCGTGCACCATCCGGGTCGGCACGGTCAGCCACACCGCGCCCTGCGGCTGCCCCTGCTCACCGACCGGCGCGGAGACCGACAGGTACTCCACCCCGCCGATGGTGGAGGTGCGTACGTCCACGCTCGCCGTGCCGGCCAGGGCGGCCATGATGCCCGGCCGGGAGGCGAGGCCACGTGACTCGCGGTCGCTCAGCGGATACGAGGCGGCGAGCAGGTTTCCCCAGCCGTCCACGATCACCACCCTGCCGCCGATGCGCCGCGCACAGTGCTCCGCCCGCGCGGGCAGCTCCTGCCGGGCCCGGCCGGCGGCCATGGACAGCGCGGCGTAGCTGGCCACCGCCTCGGCCTCGTTGCGGGCCGCGTTCACCACCTCCCGGCGGCGCAGGCCAAGGCGGACACCTCCGCCAAGGGCACCGCACCGGCCTGGGACGCGCCGGCCGCCGGGCCCGACCGGCCCGCCGGTGACTCCGCGCAGGCACCCGCCGACCCGTTCGACGCCTTCGCCGGATACACCCCCGGTTCCGCGCCCTCCGAGGGTACCGCCGGCTCCGCGTACGCCGCCGCGTCCGCGTACTCCGGCGGCTTCGACAGCGAGGCCTCCTCGTTCGACGGCTTCGCCTCGTACGACGGCACCATGGGCTACGACGGAGCCTCCGCGTACGGCGACGGCACCGGCTACCCCGGCGGCTCCGAGTACGCCACCACGCCCGCCGGGCCGCCGGCCGCCGACGTCGAGTGGTTCTACCTCGACACCCGGCCCATGCCCGACGACCACCCGGGACGGGCGATGTACGGCGGCTGAGAGCCGGGAGACGGACAGGCGGTGAGAACCGCACGACCCCGCACGACCGAGCGCGCATCCCCGGGTCACCCCCGGGGATGCGCGCTCGGCTGTGTTCGCGAACTGACCGGACCGCTCAGGCCGCCTTCACCTCGTAGGCCGTCACACGGACCGTCTCGTCGTCCAGGCACTGCCCGGTCGCCAGGTCGAACCGCTGCTTGAGCAGCGGGGAGGCGACGTACGGGCGGCCCTGGTGGGAGCCGGTGAGGCCACGGGAGAGCACCGCCGCGCCGGTGAACGGGTCGCGGTTGTCGATCGCGTGGAGGTTCCCGGCCCGGTCGGTGAAGACGGCGACCTGGCGGCCGTCGGGCAGCAGGGCCGCCACTCCGCGGCCCGGGATCAGGGTGCTCAGGTCGCAGACCGTGAACCAGCCGTCCGCCAGGCGGAGCTGCACCTTCAGATCGGTGGTCTCGAGTGCCAGGGTCATCGCTGGGCGCTTCCTTCCAGGATCTCGTCAGCGGGTCGCCGGCCGATGTTCAGCAGCGGCAGGTCGGGCTTGATCTGGTCGCGTTCGGGGACGAAGGAGACCACCGGGTCCGGGGTGTCCGGGGCGTTCACGAAGGACACGAACCGGGCCAGCTTCTCGGGGTCGCCCACGGTCTCGGCCCACTCGTCGCGGTAGCTGGCGACATGGGCGGCCATCAGGGCCTCCAGCTCGTCGCAGATGCCGAGCGAGTCGTGGACGACCACGTCCCGCACGTGCTCCAGGCCGCCGGGGATGCGCTCCAGCCAGGTGGAGGTGCGCTCCAGCCGGTCGGCGGTGCGGATGTAGAACATCAGGAACCGGTCGATGAGACGTACGAGTCCGGCGTCCGACAGGTCCTGCGCCAGCAGATCGGCGTGGCGCGGAGTGGCGCCGCCGTTGCCGCCGACGTAGAGGTTCCAGCCGTTGGCGGTGGCGATCACACCGAAGTCCTTCGACCGGGCCTCGGCGCACTCCCGCTGGCAGCCGGAGACCGCCGACTTCAGCTTGTGCGGCGACCTGAGCCCCCGGTAGCGCAGCTCCAGGTCGATCGCCATGCGCACGGAGTCCTGGACGCCGTAGCGGCACCAGGTCTGGCCGACGCAGGACTTCACCGTGCGCAGCGACTTGCCGTAGGCGTGGCCGGACTCGAAACCGGCGTCCACCAGCCGGGCCCAGATCAGCGGGAGCTGCTCCACGCGGGCGCCGAACATGTCGATCCGCTGACCGCCGGTGATCTTCGTATAGAGGCCGAAGTCGCGGGCGATCTCCCCGATGACGATGAGCTTCTCCGGCGCGATCTCCCCGCCGGGGATGCGCGGCACCACCGAGTACGAGCCGTTCTTCTGCAGGTTGGCCAGGAAGTGGTCGTTGGTGTCCTGCAGGGCCGCCTGCTCGCCGTCCAGGACGTAGGTGCTGGCGCCGATCGTGGGGGCGAGGGAGGCGATGACCGAGGCCACGGCCGGCTTGCAGATCTCGCAGCCGTCGCCGCCCCGGGCGCCCTCCCGGCCGTAGCGGTCGAGGAGGTCCTGGTAGGAGGTGATGCGCAGGGCGAGGACGATCTCGTACAGCTCCTCGCGGGTCTGGGAGAAGCAGCCGCACAGGCCCTTGTCGACCTCGACGCCGCTCGCCTCCAGCTCGGCGTTGACCAGCTGGACCAGCACCTTGACGCAACTGCCGCAGCCGGTACCCGCCTTGGTGCACTTCTTCACCTCGGGCACGGTGGTGCACCGGTGCTCGGTGACCGCCCCGCGGATGGTGCCCTTGGTGACGTTGTGGCAGGAGCAGATGACCGCGTCGTCCGGCAGCGCGGACGGGCCCAGCTGGGCGGACTCGCCGGCCCCCGCGGGCAGCACCAGCGACTCCGGTGCGACGGGCGGCACCGAGCCGGTCAGGGCGCGCAGCGTGCCGTACGCCTCCGCGTCACCGACCAGGATGCCGCCGAGCAGGGTGCCGTCCCGGCCGATGACCAGCTTCTTGTACAGGCCGGCGCGGGAGTCGGAGTAGACGACGTCCAGGCAGTCCTCGGTGGTGCCGTGCGCGTCGCCGAAGGACGCCACGTCCACGCCGAGCAGCTTCAGCTTGGCCGACAGGTCGGCGCCGGTGAAGGCGGAGGCGTCCCCGGCGATCGTCGCGGCGGCCGTCTCGGCCTGCTCGTAGCCGGGGGCCACCAGGCCGTACACCCGGCCGTCGGCGGCCAGCGCGCACTCGCCGATGGCGAAGACGTCCGGGTCGGTGACCGTGCGGCACTGCTCGTCCACGGTGATGCCGCCGCGCTCGCCGACCTGGAGTCCGCAGTCGCGGGCCAGCTGGTCGCGGGGGCGCACACCGGCGGAGAACACCACCATGTCGGTGGCGAGTTCGGAGCCGTCAGACAGCTTCATCCCGGTGACCGCGCCGGACTCGCCGACCACGATCTCCTGGGTGCCGACCCCGGTGTGGACGGTCAGACCCATCTCCTCGATGGTGCGCAGCAGCGCCGCGCCGCCGCCCTCGTCCACCTGCACCGGCATCAGCCGCGGCGCGAACTCCACGATGTGCGCGGCCAGTCCGAGCCCCTTCAGGGCGCCCGCCGCCTCCAGCCCCAGCAGCCCGCCGCCGACCACCGCGCCGGTCTTCGCCCTGCTCCGGGCGTACTCCTCGATGGCGAGGATGTCCTCGACGGTGCGGTAGACGAAGCAGCCCTCGGCGTCCTTGTTCGGCACCGGAGGCACGAACGGGTAGGAGCCGGTGGCCAGGACGAGGACGTCGTAGCCGACGACCAGACCCGAGCGGGCGGTGACCTTGCGCGCCTCGCGGTCGATGCTCTCGGCCGGATCGCCGACATGCAGCTCGATGCCGTGGTCCTCGATGAACCGAAGGTCCGTCAGCGACAGGTCCTCGGGCGTCCGCCCCGAGAAGTACGAGGTGAGCTGCACACGGTCGTACGCGGGGCGCGGCTCCTCGCACAGCACGACCACGCGGTGCGTGGCGGTCAGGCCGCGTTCGGCGAGCGCCTCGAGGAAGCGCTGGCCGACCATGCCGTGGCCGACGAGCACGATCGTGGGGGTGCCCCCCGGGTTGGCGGTCATTCAGGAGCCTCCATCGTTGGTGAGCAGGTGGAGCAGCGGCCCGCCGCCGGAGGGGAGCGGCTCTGCTCCCTCCCAGGCGCGCGCCAGGGCGCCGACGGTGCCGAGTTCGCCGACCAGGACCCCGCCGACCAGGCGGTCCTCGCGGACGACGACTTTGCGGTAGGTGCCGCGGGTGGCGTCGGCGAGCTGCACGACGTCGTCGCCGGGCAGCGGCTCGGACCGGCCGAACGCGGCGAGGTCGAAGGGGCTGTCGGGCCCGGTGAGCGTCAGCCGGGTCAGCGAACGGGTGCCGGTGTAGCGGGCGCCGGTGTCGCCGGCGAGCAGCGCGGCCAGCGCGTCGGCCTGCTCCAGCGCCGGGGCGGCCAGCCCGTAGACCGTCCCGGCGTGCTGGACGCAGTCCCCGACGGCGTGGATGTACGGGTCGGAGGTGCGCAGCTGGTCGTCGACGACGATGCCCTTGCCGACCTCCAGTCCGGCCGCCTGGGCGAGAGAGACCCTCGGGTGCACCCCGCAGGCCAGCACCACCAGGTCGGCGTCGAGCGCATAGCCGTCGGCCATCTCCACCGAGCGGACCGCACCGGCGACGCAGCGCACATCGCGCACCCGGCACTCGGTGTGCACCTCCACGCCCAGGTCGGTCAGATGCCGCCGGACCAGCGCGGAGGCGGCCGGGTCGAGCTGGCGCTCCATCAGCCGCTCGGCCTGCTGGGCGAGGACCACCTGGGCGCCGCGCACCGCGAGCGCCCGGGCCGCGGACACCCCCAGCAGCCCGCCGCCGATGACGACCGCCCGCACGCCCGGCCGCACCGCCTTGGCCAGGCCCAGGCAGTCGTCCATGGTGCGGAAGGCGTGCACGCCCTCGGGCAGCTCGGGGCCGGAGCTGAACAGTCCGCGCAGCGGCGGCAGCACCGGGTTGGAGCCGGTGGCCAGCACCAGCCGGTCGTAGGCGATCACCGAGCCGTCCACGCAGGAGACGGTCCGGCCGGCGCGGTCGATGCCGGTGACCCGGGCGCGGGTCAGCGCGGCGGGCGCCGGCAGGGCGATCACCTCGGGGCTGTAGCGTCCGGCCAGCACCTCGGCGAGCAGCACCCGGTTGTAGGGCCGGTGCTCCTCCTCGCCGATCAGCGTCACGGGCGTGCCCAGCTCGCCGAGCCGCCGGGCGAGCCGTACGCCCGCGAGGCCGGAGCCGATCACCACCACACGCTCGTTCGAGGTCATGTCATCGAGCGTGCGGTGCGGGTGTTACCCGGTCGCATCACATCTGTTTCCCGCGCGGAACGCTGCCCTCAGCGGGGGAGGGGCGGGGGTGTGAGGGCCCTCGCGGGGGGAGACGAGGCGGGGACGCCCCGCCCCCGCCGTGGAGTCCATCGCCTACTTCTGCGCCGCCGAACTCCTCGCCGGCGCCGTCAAGCACAGCGGGGTGAGCCGGGTCACGGTCGACGCCACCGGCGGCGACGGGCTGCTCCGGCTGCGCGTCAGCGACGACGGCAGGGGCGGGGCCAGGATAGGCGCCGGGTCGGGACTGACCGGGCTGCTGGCCCGCGTCCGCACCGTCGACGGCACGCTGACCTGCGACAGCCCGCCCGGACCGTCGAGCTGCCGTACGCCTGATACGCCTGATCGGAGCGCCCTGCATGCGGGTCGTGTCGCCGAGGACCCTGCCCTGCTGCGAGACGGACTGGTCCAGCTGCTGTCCCTACGCGGGGTGGAGACCGCCGCAGCCGTCGCGGACCCGGAGGCGCTGCTGGCGGCCGTGGCCGAACACGCCCCCCGACGTCGCCGTGGTCGACATCCGGCTGCCGCCCACGGGGACCGACGAGGGCGTACGGGCGGCGCTGCGGCTGCGCGCCGAGCACCCCGGCACGGGCGTGCTGCTGTTCTCGCAGTACGTCGAGACGGCGCATGCCTCCCGGCTGCTCGGCGACCCGCCGGGTTCGGCTATCTGCTCAAGGAACGGGTCGGGGACATCGGGGAGTTCGTGAACGCGCTGGAGCGGGTCGCGGCGGGTGGCACCGCGCTGGACCCCGAGGTGGTCACCGCCCTGTTCGGCGCGAGCCGCCGCACCTCCGCGCCGGATTCCCTCACCTCGCGCGAGCGCGAGGTGCTCGCCCTGATGGCCGAGGGCCGCACCAACCAGCACGCCGTCCTGAGACGACGGCTCGCACGAGTGGCGGGCGAGAGGAGTTTCTTGTTGCGGGCCTGCTCACGGTCTCCGTATCCTGCCAGGCAACGCGTAGACGGAGACGACTAGCCAGGGATAACGCGAGCAGAGAGAGCCGCCGGGAGCTGGGAAGGCGGTCTCGCGCCCCGAGGTGAAGACCCTCCCGAGCGCGGGGAGGAACGGCCCCATCTGGTGGCCCAATGCCCCGCCGGCCGGCCCCCGTCACCGAGCCCGAATGAGGCCGCCATCAGATGGCGGCGAAAGTGCGGTGGCACCGCGAGTTGCCCTTCTCGCCCGCACTCCCAAGGGATCATGACGACGTCCTCGGAGGACCGCAATGATCCAAAGCCGCGTGCACGTCTCTGACCTGCGAGAACACGTCGGCCGTACCGTTACCGTCTGCGGCTGGGTGAACGCCCTCCGCCTTCAGCGCAAGATGCAGTTCGTCATCGTGCGGGACAGCACCGGGCTCGTTCGGGTTACTCGCCCGCGCCACCTGCGCGGTCAACGACGGAACTTGCTCACCCGGACGAGCACGTAGCGACACCGACTCACCTCATGAAGACGACCGACCTTCGAAACCGAGCCGAGCCTGCCCGATGATCAGGCCATCGCGCCGGGGAATCTCAAGATCACCGACAGAGTCCCTCAGTGGAGATCACGCACCACGGCAGTAACACCGCGCTACACGACAACCTGGCGGTACCTCCGCCGGAGCCAGCAAACAGAACGG
>NZ_BAAAIZ010000069.1:0-61214 GCF_039526425.1 Streptomyces thermospinosisporus | reverse complement strand
CCGTGCCTGATTTCAGAGATCGATGCGGGCGACCTTGCGGCCCACCTTCAGGTACAGCTCGGCACCTTCAAGTGCCCCTACCTCGCTCACGACTTCGCCGAGCTTCTGCTGGACAGCAGCCTCTGAGAGCGGCATGGCCTGCTGCTCTCCGTCTGACTCGCGGATCAGGCGAAGGCCCTTCTGCTGAGCCACACGGCGCACGGCGGAGATGCTGGGAGCGAAGTCCAGCGTCCGGCTGACGAGCGCGCCGAGCGTCTCCTCGGCGTGGTCCTTCAGGGAGACGACGGGGAGGTTCTGCGTGTCTCCGAAGGATCGCTTCGAGAAGCGCGCCGTGAACTCCGCCCGCGCGGCGGCAGCGGCGTCCAGGCCGTGGAGGGCGGCCACCACCTCGCCGGCGAGGATCCGCTTGACCGCCATCGGGTGCGCGGATCCCTCCTTCAGGCGCTTGGTGACCACGCGGATCTCGTCGTCCGTCCACTCGGTGAGCAGCTGGAGGTACTGCTCGGTCAGGTGGTCGGGGATGGACATCAGCCGGCCGTAGACGTCATCGGGCGACGCCGTCAGGCCCACGTAGTTGCCCTTGCTCTTGCTCATCTTGGTGCCCGTGCCGTCGGTGCCCTCGATGAGCGGGGTGGTGATCACGACTTCGGGGGTCTGGTCCGAGATCTCCATGACCTTGCGGCACATCTGGAGGTTCAGCAGCTGGTCCACGCCGCCGAGTTCGACGTCGGCGTCGATGGCCACCGAGTCCCACGCCATGACGACGGAGTAGACGAACTCGGCGACGGACAGCCCGTGGCCCTCGGCGAGCCGGGTGCGGAAGTCCTCACGCTGGAGCGACATGGAGACCGGCACCCGGGCAAGGACTCCGACGAGCTCCGGCAGGGTGACCTTGTTCAGCCACTCGCCGTTGAAGCGCAGGTCGGCACGCTCGAAGTCGATGAACGGCGTGACCTGCTGCTGGTAGCCGCTCAGGTTGCGAGCGATGTCCTCGTCGGTGAGGGGCGGGCGCTCCGAGGAGCGTCCCGACGGGTCGCCGATCTTGGCCGTGACGTCGCCGATGATGAAGACGACGTGGTGGCCCATCCGCTGGAACCGGCTGGCGATGATGATCGGCACCGCGTGGCCGAGGTGGACATCGGGCGAGGTCGGGTCGATGCCGTACTTGACCACAAGAGGGCGTCCTGCGGCCTGTGCGGCTTCGATCTTCTCGGCGAGCACTGTGGCCGAGGGGATCAGGTGGTTCGCGCGCCCCTCGACCAGGGCGGCCTGTTCCTGGGGGGAGAGGTCGGAGAGGTCGAGGGAGCGCCTGGCTGTTGTCTCGTCGAGCAGCTGCGCGACCGTATAGTCCGCGCCCAGGTCCGCTCCATCGAGGATGTGCATGACACGGGTGACGGACTCGCTCAAACGGCTCATGGCGCCTATACGCTCCTGGGTCGGACAACTGGCCTGACCAGTATGGGATTGGAAGCGGCGATTTTATCATCGCCGCCCTCGACGCATGGCAGGGTGATCATGATTGGGCCTGCCGTCCTGGATTCGTCGTCAGCCGCACCAGCGGGCGTCCCACGATGGTGCTGGAGAGGGGGCGGAGCCACGGAGTTATCGGCTTCCGTGCCCGAAGCGTGCCAATGAGCATTCCCGGAATCAGGCGCATCGCGGACAGACGCTCGCCTCTTTGCACGGCAGATTCCACTCCGTGGCCGAAAGCGAGCGTGCGGAAATGCCAGGAGATCCTTCTGAGCTCACGAGTGGTCGCCCACGCCGGAGGACTCTCGTACATCGCGCGGAGACGATCTGACAGCGCGATGCACACGTCAGCTCGGTAGTCCTGTGAGACGCCGGGCGTACTGCGGTCGGTCATGCTGCGGGGATGGACCCGATAGAAGGTCAAGGGGTGCTGGAGGCCCACGCCTTGGCCGGCCTCACGCAGGGCGTGGAAGAAGATCTCGTTGTTCACGGGCAGGAGGCTGAGGGCGGCATCACGGTGGACCAGAAGTGTGCTGGTATTTCCACCCGGGTGCGGTTCCCGCAGCATCGGGTTTCCGTGCGAATCGACCACGTTTTCCCAGTGCTCGATGAACAGTGCTCCACCCCTCATTGCCTCGGCGCATGTACGCAGCTTCGACGGGTGGAACCAGTCGTCGGCGTCGAGCGGGGCCACCCAGTCACCGGTGCTGAGGAGAAAGGCGTCGGTCAGGGTTCGGCCGAATCCTTGCTGGCTTCTCCGAATGACCTTGATGGAGCCCTTGTGGCGAAGGAAAACCTCCTCGGTTTCGTCGGTGGAGCCGTCGTCGATGACGATGACTTCGTGAAGGACGAAGTTTCCGGGCTCTTGTTCCAGGCAGCTCCTTATGGCCCGGTCGAGATATCGGCCGTAGTTGTGGCACAGGATCACGCATGAAATGCGCGGAGGGGCGCTCACCGGTCACCTCCGTACACGCCGGCATATTGGTCGAGGATCGTCCGGTGCTCCTGAGCCCTGTAGTCGAGGAACTCGCGGTCGAGGTGGCGGGGCCTGGAGCCGAGCCGCGCTGCCGCGTTCTCCAGCGCGGTCAGGAACTTCTCTCCGAAGAGATTGGGGTGCCCCTGCGACCAGTCGAACCATTCGGGTTCTTCGACGTGCCCCTTGTGGCGCTCGTATTGCTCGGGCAGGTGGCCCGTGAGGGAGCAGACCGGAAGCAGGTTCAGGTCGAAGGCCAGTTCCAGCTGCCCGGAATGGCTGCCCCAGAGGTATGGCAGCAGCAGCGAGTCCGAGGCCAGACCGGCTCTGACCACTTCCTCGTCCGTGGGATACGGGCGCATGGTGAGGCGGATACGGGGATCGCGCCCGGCCGTCTCCAGGAGCAGCGGAGCACGGCCGCCGTCGGCGAAGTCGGCCGGACTGAATGCGCGCAGAAGGACGTGGAGAGTGCTGTGGGGATCCCTGATCCCCAGGCTCCAGTTGGCCATGGTGGACAGCTGGTCCCGGCTGGCACGGGAAGCGCCAAACATGAGATACCGGGCCGGCGAGCTGCTCGACTCGCGCTCCAGGCCGGCCAGCGACTCCGGGGCCGCGACGTACCCGTGAGGAATGACCGTTGCCCGGGGACGCTCGCCGAGAACCTCGGCGAGCGTTGCGACAGAACCCTCGGTGAGACAGACCCAGCTGACCTCGGCGGAGTGGAGCATGCGCAGCCGCGCGGTGAAGTCCTCGGCATTGCCGACCATGGGGCGCGTGTCGTGGGCCGTGAAGACCACGTTGACTCCGTGGTTCAGGCACTCGTCGAGCAAGCGCTCCAGGGTGGCGATGTCCTCGTAGTCGATGTGGTGCAGGTGCAGGACGTCGAGCCATGTGAGAGGGCCATGGTCGAGGAGCCAAGCGGCGCTGACCGCCGCCGGCACCGTGTCGCCGCTGGGGATCTCGGTCCCGTTCAGAATGTGGAAGTCGCGGCTCTGCAGCTTCCACGCGTACGGAGTACGAGCGGGGAGGTGGACGACGCGCATGCCCTGGGACCGCAGAACCGCTGTCACCGCTCTTCCCCCTCCGCCTCTCCCACGCCGACGAGGAGCAGCTGGGTGGACAGGCCGTTGGAGGCGTCGTCGCTCCGGGTGAGCCCGGCGTAGTGGATCTCGAACCCGGACGCCCGCAGCAGTGCCTGGAACTCGTCGCTTGCCCATTCCCGGACGTGGCTGGGGTTGCGGGGCGGGCCCGGAGTGTCGTAACCGCTGCGGCACTCGCGGGCCGGCGTGGACAGCACGGCGGCGGCGCTGCCTTCCAGAAGAAGGCCACGGACGAGGGACAGGGCCGGCATCGGATTTACCAGGTGCTCGATGACGTCGGAGCAGACCACGATGGACCGGCGCACGAGGGAAGGTTCGATGGGCAGCCGCTCGGCCGACTCGAGATCGACCTCGATCCATTCCCCGAAGGGGTGGTTGTCACGGCACCAGATGAGGTTGTCCCCGAAGTCCACGCCGATGTAGGTCCAGGCCGGGTACTCGCCGGCCAGAGACGCCAGCTTGCCCGCCCGTCCGCAGCCGATGTCGATGACGACGTCGCGGCCGAGTTCATTGGCCCGAGCCGCGGTGTACGGGTAGACGTCGGGCTGCCAGGTGACGGTGTCGTCCGTCTCGTCGAGGAAATACTCCACGTGGTCCCGGCTGCGGTAGCCGCTCCTGATGAAGTAGGACTCAGGGCCGCCGACGGGCTGGCGGGAGGTCGCGGGGTTCGTGTGCACGAGAGGCTCCTTGGTTACTTCGGCCAGTGGGAGAACAGTGAGATCAGCCGCTCGACCAGCTGCTCGCGTACGGTGAGCCATTCCGGGCTTCCGGCGCGGCGCGCGGCCGAGGCCCGGTCGTACTCCCGACCGTCGACCTCGGGCAGACACGCGTACATCTGGAGCAGCGCCGAGCCGTCGTCGGTGGGCGCCGTGTCGGTGTCCGCCTGGAGCAGGAGCCGGATGTCCTCGGCGCACATGGAGGCATCGATCCCGGAGCCGGGGATGCTCTTGCTCATCTTCGGGAGGCCGCCGAGGCCGGGGATCATCTTGGTGTAGATGCCGGACAGGCGTTCCGCGGGCAGGCCCCAGCGTTCCGCTCCGCGCCGTGCGAGGGCGACGTACTTGTGCTCGTCGACCCCGAGGGAGACCAGGACGTGACGTCCTTCGCGGAGGAGGTGCACGAAGTCCGCGGCCATGAGCAGGGTGGCCTGCTTCATGCCGTAGCTGAGGTGGTCGAAGACTCCGTGGTTGCGGTAGAGGCCGGCGAGGTCCTCCTCCGCCCAGTGGAAGTCCTCGTCGTCCAGGTGGCGCGACAGCAGGAACGCGGTGGCCAGGACGTCGGTCTCGCCCTCCTGCCGACGCAGCACGCCGCGCTTGGCATCGAACCCCAGGCCCAGGACGAACTCCTCATACTGGTCGGCGAGTCTCCGCACGGAGTCCAGGGGCGTGCGGCGGGCGTTGTAGGAGTCGAGGTCGCCCAGGACGATCTGGACGTCGAGGCCGCACTGCTGCAGCTTGATCGCGCGCAGCAGCTGGAAGAGGGTGCCGGCGTGGGGCGGCCCTCCGAGACCGACCCCGGTGGTGACGATCGCGGGCTGCTCGTCCGCGACCGCCTCCGCGAACCCGCGTGCTCCCGTGTGGCACACCCACTTCGTGCGCAGGTCGTCGGGGCTCATCCCCGCGAGGGCGAAGTCGATGGTGCCGAGCCCCAGGCGTTCGTAGCTGTGCTGGTCGATGACGTTCTCGTAGTACGCGGCGTCGAACTTCATGCGATTCCTTCCATCTGCGTCTGCTCGCGGAGGGCGAAGGCCCGGCGGACCAACGGTTCGAAGCCGTCGACGAGGAGGTCGCCGAGCACCTCGTTGCGGGGAGCCGCGACGCTGCCGAGGTCCGCGGTGACCGTTCCGTCGGCGAGGACCCAGACACGGAACGGGTACTGGTCCTCCGGGGCACGCGTGGGCTGGGCGTAGATCGCCACCCCGTCGACCATGTCGCGTACGTCGTCCACGGCCCGTACGAAGTCATCCCGCTCGAAGCCGTAGATCTCCGCCTTGCGCGTGTTCGCGCGGCCGATGGGGCGGTACTGTGAGATCAGCCAGTACTCGACGTCGGTCTGCTGGGCCACCCCGGCGATGAGCTGGGCGAGACGGGGCAGTTCCTTCACGGAGCCGGCCGTGGTGAACGTGTTGAACGCGAGCCGCCTCTGGTCAGCGGTGAGGAACTCGACGTTGGACAGGAACCGTTCGAAGTAGCCCTGTCCGCGGAACCAGTTGGCGGTCTCGGCGTCCGGGCCGTCGACTGCCAGGGAATAGATGGTCACGTGGTCGCGGAGACCGATGTAACGCTCGCTCAGCAGCAGCCCGTTGGTGTGGAGGTTCGTCTCGAAGCCGACTTCGGTGGCGTGCCGGAGAGCGATCTCCAGGTGGTTGTCGTACGGCATCACCGGGTCGCCGCCAGTAAAGACGCACCGGTGGGCTTCGGACTCGGCGCGGACTCGGTCGATGACACGGCGAACCGTGTTCGCGTCGGTGCTGACCCGGTTGCGCTCGCGGTAGCAGAAGCGGCACACGCCCGGTGAGGTATTGGTCGGTGCCAGGTCCCAAGCGTTGCAGTCGGTGTTGAGGACCAGGTGGACGATTCCGAGTTCGTCGTGCGTCAGCACGGTGCCTCCTCCTTGATGCCGGTGCTGATCAGGAGGGCTGGCGGGGATACGGGGCGCAAGAGCGAGTTGAGCTGGTGCGGGGCACCTCCCGTGAGCCGTACGAACTGCTGGAGCGTGTCCAGACCCGCACCCGCGTAGATGATGGAGAGGGCCTTGTCGATGCCGGACTGGATGGTAGGGACCACCTCGGACATCACCATGAGCAGAGCGGCGTTAAGGGCGACCGCGTTCCGCGCCTCACTGGTGTCCCGGCCGGCAAGTACGCGTATCGCGGCGGCGACGTTCTCCTGCGGGTCCTCGCACTGGGTGACGGACGACAGGTTCTGGGGCATCGAGGCCGCGCCCTTGCGTACCTCGTCGTTGAACGCCAGGTCCTCGTCGCCGACGTTGACCCGGCAGGCCCGCACGGTGCTTCCGGGGAGCAGTTCGTCGACCTGGACCGCCTGGCCGACGCTGGAGTTGATGACCGCCACGTCCGGCAGGCCGAGCCGGGAGAGCAGCCGGGCGGAGGCACCGACTGCGGGGTGCGAGAGGCCGTACACGTAGGCGGGACAGCGGACGGGGCTGAGGAGGGCGGGAAACGCCAGGCTGAGGGCGTGCACGGCCTGGAACCTGCCTCCGTAGCGGCGATCGAACTCGGGTACGCGGTTCTCGATGGAGAAGAACCCGAAGCCGATCTCCGCCGTGATGTCGACCATCTCCTGGTGCGGCACCGCGTCGCTCGTCGCCCCCACGAGGTCGATGAAGTCGCGGGACCCTGTCTTCGACGACGCACTGCGTGATCCGAGCTTCGCGACGTGTGCGCCCGAGGTGGCCGCCACCAGCGCGGCGGCGGTGCTGAGGTTGATCGTCTTGAAGGTCTTCTTCCCGCTGCCCGTGTAGCCGACGAACCGAATGCCCTCTGGTGGCTGATGGAAGTCCCAGCCACTTCGGTCCAGGGACGTCGCGGCCTGGACCGCTGCTTCGACCTCCTTCAGTCTCGGTCCACGCAGGAGCAGTCCCGTCAGGACGCTTCCCAGCATCACGTCGCGCGTGTGGCCCTCCGGTAAGGCGAGCATGTGCATGATTCCGTCATGGACGTCGTGGGGCGGGATGTCGGCCGGTGAATTGATCTTGTGGGCCAGCGATGGTGTTGTGACCACCATGGCTTGGGCTCCTTCCGTCACGTGTCGGAGGTGAGCAGGACCTTGAAGGGGCGATGGCGGGCTTCGTTGTGCAGGGCCGCCAGCCCCTGCGGCAGTTCGCTGAGCGGGAATCGGTCTCGGGTCATCAGGGCGGCCCAGTCGCCGCCCTTGGCGATGACATCGACGGCGTCTCGGAAGTCGTCGTGGCCGTCTGCGCGGCAGTACGAGAAGGAGCCGCGCAAGGTGATCGAGCGACGGAAGACGTCCCGCAGGGGAAGCGAGAGAGTGACGCGGGGCGCGTAGGCGTTCTGGACGAGGACTGTCCCACCGTCACGGACAGCGCTCAGGGCCTGGCGTATGGGGGCGTCGCTGTGACCGGACGCGGCGTCCACGACGGAGCCGCACGCCGGAAGCTCGGCAGAGTGCAGGGTGATGTGCCGGTCGAGGACGTACCGCAGTTGATGTGACCGCGACGGTTCCCTGACCAGCATGTGGACGTCCCACCCCGCCTGTGCCGCGCAGATGGCCGTGCACACCGCAAGGACTCCGCCCCCGATGATGCCGAGCCGGCCAAGGGGCACCCGTAGCCCACAGCGGACTCCGTGCAGGGCCACGGCCATGGGATCGGCGAGGATTCCGTGCGCGGGATCCTGCAGATGGGGAAGCGGGATGACGTTGTCGCGCGGCACTCTCACGCATTCGGCGAGACCCCCGGGGAGATCCCACCCGATGCGCTGGAGTCGTGCGCAGAGGTGGATATGGCCGCGGTCGCAGTAGTGGCACGAGTGGCAGGGGACCAGCGGGTCGATCGCGACCCAGTCCCCCGTCTCAGTGTCGATGCCGACGATCTCGTGCCCGGGGTACCACGGTTCCGGCAATCGCCCTTGCCACGGGTGGTTGAGCTTCGCGACGTCGCTTCCGCACAATCCCGTGTAGCGCGTCTTGATGATCGTCGTATCGCGCGCCGGGGGCATGTTGGCGGACATGCTGGTCGGAGCGGGGTGCTGGCAGAGGACGCCGTTCTCGACCGCCCACGCGTACGAGCCGCTCATCGCGTCCCCCAACTGTCCAGCAGGGAAGGCAGAGCTTCGACACTGGGTATCGCCCGGCCGGACCAAGCGGTCTCGCCGAACACGAGGCTGCTCGGCCCTCCGCGTCGTTCCACGCGGACCGCACGCATCCCGGCCCGCTCCGCACCGGCCAGCTCGTCGCCGCCGCCATCGCCGCAGTAGATGGCTTGATGCGGGGCGACGTCGAGTTCTCGGAGGACCGTGCGGAAGAGCAGACAGTCGGGCTTCACCGCGCCCGCCCCGCAGCTGAAGACGACGGCGTCGAAGTGCGGCGCGAGCTCGCTGCGGTTCCACGCCTCGGCGATGTCCGGGGACGCGTCGCTGAGGATGGCCAGCCTGGCACCGCCGTGCTGAAGCTGCTCCAGAGCCCGCAGGAGAGTTGCATCCGCCTGAAGACGGACAGCGGCGAGCCGGGCCATGAGCATTTCCAACTCACCCACGCGCCCTGCAGTGGCGTTGCAGCGTGCGACGAGGTAAGCCGCGACTTCGGTAGCGGACGCCAACTGCCCGTCGTGCCTCGCCTGCCAGCTGTCGGACAGCACCGCTTCGGCGACCGACGGGGAAACGCCCATGACCTCGGCGAACTGGGCAGCGGCAGCCTTCCGTTCGACCGCACTCGGGGCTGCGACGAGCGTGCCGAAGAGATCGAGTACCACCGCGATCGGGCGCGGAGCCGGAGCAGCGGAGCTACCCTGGGGGGAAGTGCCAAGCGGTACGTCGCTCACTGGGTGTGTGGAGGACGTGGGCAGAGTCGTCGACAAGGGGGTGGACGTCGGCGGATAGCGCATGGTGGCCCCAATCAGTAGATCAGTGATCTCGTGCAGAACCGGACTCTTGAGTCGGCTGGCCTACGACCCGGCGCCGACTGATCGGGCGTCCGATTGACGGGTATGAAGGGCTTGGCTGCCACCAGGTCGAGGAGGCCGTGTTGGGCCGACGGGGCTTGGTGACGCCCACGGCGCGCTCACAGCCTCAGCCCCGACAACAGGTCGGCGACCGACGCCGTCACGTCCTTCACGAACGGGCCGACGTTTGTGGGTCCCGGTGAGATACAGACCGAAAACCACGCACACCACGGCGTGGCTCGCTTTGAGGCCGCCTCCGCGGCACAAGAAGATGATCACGATGCCGAGAATCAGCAGGACAGCAACATCGACAGCCACCGCGGAGCCCCCTCCGATCTCGGACGATTACTGGAGACCGAGGCGGGTACTGGGACGACCGCGTCGGTGTGACCATGACAGCGGTCCAGAGGTGTGCGGAGTATCACGAGCTGTTGCCGAAGCTGCTCATCAGCGGTTCATGCTTGGTAGGTCTGACTTTTCAACATCCGCTTACACACGTGCTCATGAGAGGCTGACCTAGGCTCCGAATCATGACCAGGGATGGGCAGGCGGTAGCGCGGTGGGGAAGAGTCGCCCGGGGTGGCGTCCGGACAGGTTGAGGCAGCAACGCGAAGCTCACGGCCTGACTCTCGAAGGCGCGGGCGAGCAGCTGCGCGAAGTGGCCCGGGCCGCGGGGCTCGCAGTGCCAGCCGCCAACTTCCAGACGCTGTGGCAGCACGAGCAGGGTGAGGTCTATCCCGGGCCGCACTACCGTCGCGCGTACTGCCTGCTGTACCGCGCGACCGAGCCTGAGCTCGGCTTCCGCAACGCTCTGCCCGACGAGGCCACGAAGCTCAAGTTCACCGCGTCGCGCGAACCGCACAACGGAGCCCATGTCCTTGCCGTGGAGCGCGCGTTGCTCCAGCTCGCGCCCGGCTCCGAGGACGTTGATGGGCAGGGCATGCAGCAGCGCATCCTCGACGCCTGGAAACGACGCCATACAGGGGGCGATCCGAACAAGCCGACCCTGATGATGGTCGGTGGCTACGCGGGCAGCGGGAAATCGGAGTTCTCCCGCTTCATATCCCAGCTCACCGGGTGGCCCGTCCTCGACAAAGATCCGATCACACGGCCCCTCGTCGAGCGCCTGCTCGTAGAGATGGGCAGCGAGCCCAACGACCGGCACACCGACCTCTACCGGGAGAAGGTCCGCCCGCTGGAGTACCAGTGCCTCCTGGAGACCGCGTACGCGAACATCGACTGCGCGATCAGCACCGTACTCAGTGCGCCCTTCATCGCCGAGGTCACCGACCCTCGTTGGATGCAGCGCCTGATCAATCGCTGCGAAGCACGTGGCGTCACCGTGGCCGTCGTCTGGATCCAGTGCGACATCGACACGATGCACGAATACATCAGCTTCCGGTCCGCTGCCCGGGACAGCTGGAAACTCCAGAACTGGGACACCTACGCCGCGGGTATCGACCTTGAGCTGCGGCCCGTCGTACCGCACTTGGTCGTCGACAACCGGCTCGGCGCCGCGATTTCACTCACGGACCAGGTGCGCCAAGTCTTCGGGACGGTGTTTCAGTGAGCCAGGGCATCCTGCTGTACGGGCCACCTGCAGCAGGCAAGGACACGATCACGGCGGCACTCGCCGAACTCGACGCGCGGTACGTGCCGTTCGCTCGGCTGAAGATCGGGGCGGGGAAGACCCAGGGCTACCGCATGGGCACACCGGAGCAGCTGGCCGCCTTGGAGGCACGTGGCGACGTCATCTATCGCAATGACCGGTACGGCAACATTTACGTCGTCGACCGGCCCGGCCTCGACCAGGCCATGGAGGGCGGCAGGATCCCTGTCGTACATCTCGGTCAGATGGTGGGGATGGAGCGGGTGACCGCGCTTTACCCGGTGCTCTGGGTGCGCGTTTTACTGTGGTGTTCCAAAGAGACCACCGCCCGACGCTCACCGCAGCGGGGCGACACCGACACGGCGGCCCGGCTGGCCGCGTGGGACGCCACTCAGGCCGATCTCGCAGCTCATCCGCGGGCTCGCTGGGAGCTGGGCGTGGACACGGAAGCGACAGCACCCCGTGAAGCCGCGGAGAGGATCGATGCGATCGTTCGCGCGTCGTCGCCTCGCTCCTGACGGCCAGGACGTCATCGACGCAGCGGACGCGACCAGCTCAACCCGGGCTGTCCAGGTTCCCTTGTGCCCGCAGGGCTTCCAGCGCGCCGGCGATGTCCAGGCGCTCGTCTCGGTTGTCGTCCCACCGCGCGAGCGTTGCGGCCGCGGCGTGCATGAGAGAGTCCGGAAGCCCGGCGTCGGCGAGCAAGGCCGCCGCGTCCTCAAGTTCTGGGCCCCAACGCCAGGCTCGTGCAGCGGTCTTGGGGATGTAGTCGGTCTCCAAGAGGTAGCTTCGGGTGCGCTTGGCTGCGATCTCCAGTAGCTCGTCCGCGACGCCGTACGTTTCGGCTGCCCCGTACGCCACGGCGGCCAGCACGCGGGAGACCTTCTGGTAGCTGGAGTACGTGAGCTTGAGTGCGGAGGCTTTGCCGATGCTGTCGCCCAGGACGTGGGGTCGCACATCGGTGCCGGCGAAGAGTTCGGCGATCCGGTCGGGCTGCTTGCTGGGGCCGGACAGATAGAGCGTCGGGTACTTGCCGCCCACCGGAGGCGATCCGACCACGGCGGCATCGATGACCGGCCTCGGGGCCAGGCGATCGGCGATTCGCTGCACGCGCGACGGCGACACGGCGTTCGCTTCAACATAAATCGTGCCCGCGCTGGCCTTACCGAGTTCGGCTACCTGGGCGGCAGTCTCTTCCGCTGCGGCCGGAGGGCATAGGGAGAGCAGGACGTCGGAGCGGGAGACGAGTTCGGGGAGTGCTTCGGGTTCGAGGCCCGCCTGCTCGGCCCGACTGCGGGTTGCGTCGCTGCGTCCGTCAGGACACCACAGCACGATGTGGCCGCGGGCGCGCAGCTGGGCGCCGAAGGCGGATCCCATGCTTCCGGGGTGCAGCAACCCGATGGTGACCGTCATGTCGTGGTCCTCGTGTAGTCGGCGGAGTGCAGAAGCAGCAGGTCGATGGCGGCGCGTGCATGCGGCGCCACGTGGTCCGGCCCGGGATCGTCCGGTGGCCACGAGCGGCCGTTGCAGATCCATATGGTGTGCAGCCCCGCTGAACGTCCGCCGCTGATGTCGTTGACCGGGTTGTCGCCGACCATCCAGCCGCCGTCACCCAGCACGGTGCCGCAGCGGGCCGCCGCCAGGGCGAAGTGACGGGTCTGCGGTTTGCGCGCGTCAGCCTCCTCGGAGACGAAGAGGCCGTCCACACGCTCGGAAATACCAGTGGCCCGCAGCTTGGCGCGCTGGATGTCCACCGCACCGTTGGTCGCCACCCCCACTCGCCAGCCGGCAGCACGCAGCTCCTCCAAGCCGTCCAGGACTTCGCCCGGGCACGACACCGAGGCCGCGATGTCGGCGCAGTACGTGCGCCACAACTCATCGGTCGACGTGGCCAGCCGGTACCGGGTACAGATCGCGTCAAAGGTGGATGGATAGGCCCGCTCGGCCACCATGTCCAAGATGTACGCCTGCTCCTCATCCCCGAGGCCGTACCGGGCGGTGAACTCGGCGGCCCAGCCGGTGAGCGTTTCCTGCCGGTCCACGAGGGTGTTGTCGAGGTCGAAGAGAACGAGGCGCTGCATATCCTGCACCCTATTTTGCCCCTCGCTCTCCGAGGCACAGCAGGAAACCATCCGAGCCTTCTGCGTCAGCTCCTGGTTTCCGTCCAGCGGGCGGGGGAGACAATGACCTCCGTTGCCAACCACACGTCGTGAGAGGTGTTGCTTGGATTCGTCGCGCCGAAAGGCGAGCTCGCAGACCGTACAGCCGGCCGAAGACGCAATCAACCGCACCCTGGCCAAGGCACCCTCTCAACAGAGAAGACTTGCGGACGGCCGTGAGACGAAGACCGTCCTGATCGGCATGGTCCGCGAGTGGGCGGAGATACGCGGCGGCAGTTTCGAGTGCCGACCCGCCGGCAGTCGGTCGGCTCACCTCTCCGACGACTTATGGGCAATCGGCGACTTCCGCCCGCTCGGACTGAGTACGGATCTCTGCGCCATCAGTGACCACGCAATGGCACGTACCTTCGCTTCCGGCTACCGAGAATCGGTCGTCGGCAACGCACCGCCAGTGTCCTTCTGGAGCACCGTCACCATGCTGGAAGACGCCATTCCCGTGATGCTGGCGGCGCTCGATCGTGAGCTGACCGGTGCGGTCGGGCTCCTCGACTGGTACCTGCAGACTCCATGCTGGTCCCCCCTCTGCCGACAGCATCCAGACGACGGCGATGCGTCCTTCTGCGGCTCGCCGAGCTGCGCGTTGGCCACACCTGAAACGCCGTGCGACTGTGTCTGTGGCGGCGTGAACCACGGGATGGGAGTGGAGTCACTCCAGGCCCTACGTCCAGCGCCTCCCGACTGGTCCTCCGCGCCGGCACCTGTGTGGCATCCGGGCGCTGGCACCGTGGAAGTCGACCGTGCGGATGGACGAGTCGCCGGGCGTGACCCCTTCGGTCGGCACGGCGCTCGCGTACGGCCGCCGTCATCGGCATGGACCTCGCCTGCCGCTAGCACACCGCGCAGGCACTGAGACAGGAAGGGCCACCCGTGACATATGAACTGATTTCTATCTGCGATGCCTGCAAGCAGGCCATCGCTGACGGCGAAGGCGGCCTCTGGGTAGACATGTCGGAGGTCGAACAGGCATCGATCAACGAACGGGCCTGGGAACAGCTCGAAGCCGAGCAACACGAAAGCGGGGTCAGGACGTTCTCCGGTGAAAGTATCCAGTCTTACCCGGATCCCGCCCGCTGGCGCGTTCACCACTACTCGTGCGACCCATCCCCCAGCGCCAACTCGTACGCCATTGAGGTCCACCGGTGCCGCAGCTGGGCCGATCTTGTCTGGTGGACGGCCCACCTCATGGGCAAGTCATGGCTCGGACAAACGGACTGGGATGAGCTGCTCCAACAAGCGAGCGAGTCCGCAGGAAACCGCATCACTCCGGCGGTACGGCCACACCTGCACCAAGCTCAGTGGGCGGGACGCGGCTCGGCTCAGAAGACAGGCCGGAGCACTGGTCGGCCCGCATGGCACATCCGACGGTGCCATCTCGACTGAATGTGGGCCTGTCGCTTAACGTGGACGGCGTCCGCCTCATCCTCGACAAGCTGGAGACATGGCGGGACAGCGGCCGTACGGACGACATTCTCGACGAACCACGGGCAAGCCGGTGTTGGCCACGGACTGGCCTAGTTGTAGTACGAGGTCGGTCACGGCGTCGTCCCTGGCATCGGCCTTCTACGTCCCGGTGGTTCACGTCAAAGTGCCCGGCGTGCACGCCACCCGACCGCGGGGAGTGGTTGGACGGTGCTCGGCCCGAGAGCTGAGGCCCGGTCAGCGGCTGCCGGTCAGGTGGGCGAAGACGACGACGTTGCCCCGGTAGCCGGTGGTGCGGGAGTATCCGCCGCCGCAGGTGATGACGCGCAGCTCGGGGCGGTCGGCCGCGCCGTAGACCTTGCGGTCGGGGAAGTTCTCCGCCTGGTAGACCTCGACGGCGTCCACGGTGAACACGGCGACGGTGCCGTCCCGGCGGTCCACCTCGATGGTGCTGCCCTTGCGCAGGGCGCCCAGGGAGTAGAACACGGCGGGGCCGTCCGCGTTGTCGACATGGCCCGCGACGATCGCGGTGCCCGTCTCGCCGGGGGTGGTGCCCTCCTCGTACCAGCCGGCGAGGTCCGGGCGCTCGGCGGGCGGGACGTCGAGGCTGCCGGAGGCGGTCAGGCCCAGCCCCATGAGCGGGGCGTCCACCTCGATCGCGGGAATCCGGATCCGGTCGGGCGCCGAGGGGGCCATCGCGGGTGCCGAGGAACGGCCGCCGCCGTGGTCGTCGCCCTGGCCCGAGCGGGCCGCCTGCGCGGCGGACGGCTGCGGCGGGGCGTGCGGCGCGGCGCCGTCGCGCAGCAGCCATATGCCCGAGCACAGCGCGAACATCGTGACCGCGGCTATCGCGGTGTTGCCCGGACTGCCGATACGGCGGATGCTGCGGCGCATGACCAACTGACCTCTCCTGATCGGGTCCCGTGCCCCCTCCGGGCCGCGAGGGGCGTCGGACCCGGAGGGGGAGGGACATGCGGTACCGGCGGACGGGCAGCGGAGGGTGCCCGTCAGATCCCGTCGCCTCTCGCCCGGCGATGCAGGAGCCAGGTACCGCCCGCGGCGGCGACGGCCAGGGCTGCCACGCCTGCCGCGGTCTGCACGGGGCCGGGGCCCAGGGCGCCCCCGACCCCCGTCTTCACACTTCCGCGGGGGTACACCTGCTGGGCCTCGGACGACAGCGTGACCACCAGGTCACCCGTCACCCGCCGGCCGCTGCCCGCGCAGGTCGCGACGATCTCGTACGTCCCCGGCTGTGCGCTCGGCGGCACCCGGAACTGCCCGGTGATCTCCCGCTCGCCGGCGCCCGGCGCCAGCGTGAAGCGGCCCGCGCCCACCGCGGTGGCGTCGCCCTCCGTCGCACCCTCCCCGTCGCAGGCCCCGGTGTGCACCGTGACCTGCCCGCCCGGCACGGCCGAGGACGGGTGGACGTCGAGGCTCCCGGCCGACGCGTCGAAGGGGCGGCCGTCCGGGGCGGCGGGCTGACCGGCGTACGCGGGCACGGCGAACGCCCCCGCGGCGGCCACGGCGAGCGCGGTGCCGGTCAGCAGCCGGGCGGTACCTCGCATCGATGCTCCCTCCAGCTCACGAAGGGCCGCACCCCGCAGCACCCCCATGTGCCGCCGTCGGACGCGTCCCTGCTCTAGCGAGGTAAGTGCCATCGCGCCCGGCCCGCTCCCCGAGGGCACGTCAGGGGGCGGGCTGAACGGGTGTCAGGAGGGGCGGCACCGTCCCCGCGGGCCCGGTGTTTCAGCAGGTCACCGGCGCCCGGACGGGCGACGGAAACGGAATGGCCGAAGAGTGGTCCGGTGCGGCGGTGAACGGGTGACCGCCCCGGCACCTCGTCCCTTCGCCCCCGCCCCGTCGTCCGCCCGCGCTCCGGCGTCCGCCCGGCCTCCGTCGTCCGGTTCCGCCCGCGCTCCGGCGTCCGCCCGGCCTCCGTCGTCCGGTTCCGCCCGCGCACGCGGGGCGGCCACCGCCGACGCCCGGCACCTCGCGCCCCGCCGCATCAAGGCGACGGGCGCCGCGCCCGCCCCCGGCCCCGCCAGTCCCCGCCGGCGACCAGCTCACCGCGGGCCCGCAGCCGGGCCGCCACGGCGGGGGCGGCGAGGTACACCCAGGCCCGCACCTCCGCCCCGTCGCGCTCGCGCACGACCCGCCGCACCACCCGCTCGTAGAGATTGCGCGGATCGCCCGGCGCGTAGTCCTCCAGCCGGTCCAGCTCCGCCAGCAGCGCCGGGTACTCCGTCTCCCGCGCGGTGACCAGCTCCCCGCTGACCGCGCCGCCCGGCTGCTCCACTGCGTAGGGGTAGCCCGGCCCCTCGTAGAGCACGGCGCCCGGCAGCCGGCCCGGCTCCTCGGCGAGGGTGCGGCCGCGCAGGAAGCGGTCGTGGTTGACCTCTCCGGGGCGGAGGGTGCCGTAGACGAAGAAGGGGAGAATCACGCGTTTCACCTGCGGGGACGGTCGGCGGTGCCCCTCTGCACGGAAGTGCCACGGGAGCCTTGCAGGAACGATTCTCACCCCTCACACACCCGCACATTCACGGTATGGACATGCCATGTCCGGTCCCACTTGAATCGCGGTCACCATCCCCGCCGCCCCTCTCCCCATCTGCATCGGGGCCCGTTCCAGGAGACCGCTTGAGCCCGATACGGCACGTCCGACGTCCCCGCCTCGTGACCGCCGGTGTGGCGGTCGCCGGCACCGCCCTGCTGGCCGCCGCGCTCACCCCCACCGCCGGCGCCGCCGACCGGCCGGCCCGCTCCACCGCGCTCGCCCACGCCGCCGCGGCCCTCGAGGAGCACGCCGCCGCCCTGGGCCTGACCACCGCCCAGGACACCAAGGTGCGGGACGTGATCGTGGACCGGGACGGCACCCAGCACATCCGCTACGACCGCACCTACCGCGGACTGCCCGTCCTCGGCGGCGACTTCGTCCTGCACCTCGCCCCCGACGGCACCTACCGCGGGGCCGACCGCGCCACCGACGCCGCGATCGACCTGCCCACCGTCACCCCGAAGCTCGCCGCGCCGAAGGCCGCCGACCTCGCCGCGAAGCTGCTGCGCGCCGCCAACGCCGGCGAGACCCTCAAGCGGCTCACCGCCAGGCCCCGGCTGGTCGTCGACGCCCTGCACGGCGCGCCCCGGCTGGCCTGGCGCACCGACGCGGTGGCCCAGGACGGCCGCGGCAACCCGGTCGCCCGCACCGTGCTCACCGACGCCCGCAGCGGCGACCGCATCGACAGCTGGGACAGCCTGGCGACCGTCTCCGGCGACGGCGAGTCCCTCTACGGCGGCACCGTCCCGCTTCAGACCACCGCCTCCGGGCCGGGGTACCAGCTCAAGGACCCCACCCGCGGCGGCACCTACACCGGCGACGCGGCCAACAAGACCGACCTGTGCGTGCTGAACGTCTGTCTCACCCGCGCCCCCGCCACCGTCTTCACCGACGACGACAACCACTGGGGCAGCGGCGACGAGTCCGACCGGGCGACGGTCGCGGTGGACGCCCAGTACGGCACCGACGCCACCTGGGACTACTACGAGGACGTCCACGGCCGCCGCGGCATCGCCGGCGACGGCAAGGGCTCGTACAACCGCGTCCACTACGGCAACAAGTACAACAACGCCTTCTGGGACGACAGCTGCTTCTGCATGACCTACGGCGACGGCGACGGCACCCAGATGGGCCCGCTGGTCTCGCTGGACGTCGCCGGGCACGAGATGACCCACGGCGTGACCTCGAAGACGGCCGGCCTGGTCTACTCGGGCGAGTCCGGCGGGCTCAACGAGGCCACCTCCGACATCTTCGGCACGCTGGTCGAGTTCCACGCGGCCAACGCCGAGGACCCCGGCGACTATCTGATCGGCGAGAAGATCGTCCGGGACGGCTTCGGCAAGGACGCCCTGCGCTACATGGACAAGCCCTCCAAGGACGGCAAGTCCGCCGACTGCTGGAGCCCCTCGGTCAAGGACCTCGACGTCCACTACTCCTCGGGCGTCGCCAACCACTTCGCCTACCTGCTCGCCGAGGGCAGCGGCGCCAAGACCCTCGGCGGCGTCGCCCACAACTCCCCGACCTGCGACGGCTCCACGGTCACCGGCATCGGCCGCGCCAAGCTCGGCAAGATCTGGTACCGCGCGCTGACCGTGCACATGACCTCGTCGACCGATTACGCGGGCGCCCGCACCGCCACCCTGAAGGCGGCCGCCGACCTCTACGGCGAGGGCGGCACCGAGCACCGCGCGGTCGCCGCGGCGTGGAGCGCGGTCGGCGTGAACTGACCGCGCCCGCCGGAGCCGATGGGCGGGCGGCGTCCTACGGAGCCGACGGGCCGACGGCGCCCTTTCGTGGACGACGGGCCGACGGCGCCCCGCGCAGCTGCCGACGGCGTCCCTCGCAGTGACCGACGGCGCCCTTCGGGGCGCCGTCGGCGCGCTCAGGGGCGCACCGCCTCCACCCGCACCGCGCACGCCTTGAACTCCGGCATCCGCGAGGTCGGGTCCAGGGCCGGGTTGGTGAGGGTGTTGGCGCGGCCCTCGCCCGCCCAGTGGAAGGGCATGAACACCGTGTCGGGCCGGACCGCGGTGGTGATCCGGGCCGGCGCCACGGCCCGGCCCCGCCGGGACACCACGGCCACCGGGTCGCCCTCGGCCGCGCCGAGCCGCTCCGCCAGACGCGGATGCAGCTCGACGAACGGGCCGGGGGCGGCGGCGTTCAGCTCGTCCACCCGCCGGGTCTGGGCGCCGGACTGGTACTGGGCCACCACCCGCCCGGTGGTCAGCAGCACCGGGTACTCCTCGTCCGGCTCCTCGGCGATCGCCCGGTGCGAGACGGGGACGAAGCGGGCGCGGCCGTCCTCGGTGGCGAACCGGTCGAGGAAGAGGCGGGGAGTGCCGGGACGGACCCCGGCACCGGCCGGCGTCTCGTCCCGCACCGGGTCGTCGGCCACGGCCTCGGGCGAGGCGTCCAGCGAGTCCAGCGAGGCGTCCTCGGAATCGCCGGTGTCCGGCACGCCGTCTTCGGTGCCCGGCACACGGTCCCCGGTGTCCGGCACACGGTCCCCGGTGTCCGGCACACGGTCCCCGGTGTCCGGCACACGGTCCCCGGTGTCCGGCACACGGTCCCCGGTGTCCGGCACACGGTCCCCGGTGTCCGGCACGCCGTCTTCGGTGCCCGGCACACGGTCCCCGGTGTCCGGCACACCGTCCCCGGTGCCCGGCACACGGTCCCTGGTGTCCGGCACACCGTCCCCGGTGCCCGGCACACCGTCCCCGGTGTCCGGCGCGCCGTCCGCGGAGGGCTCCGCCGGGCACGGCCAGAACACGCCGTTCTCCTCCGCCAGCCGGCGGTAGGTGATCCCGGAGTAGTCGGCGGGCCCGCCCGCGCTCGCCCGGCGCAGCTCCTCGAAGACCTCCTCGGGGTCGGTCGGGAAGCCCTTCTCCACGCCGAGCCTGGCGGCCAGTTCGTGCAGCACGTACAGGTCGCTGTGCACGCCCTCGGGCGGGGCGATCGCCCGGCGGCGCAGCAGCACCCGCCCCTCGAGGCTGGTGGTGGTCCCCGTCTCCTCCGCCCACTGGGTGACCGGCAGCACGACATCGGCGAGCGCGGCCGTCTCCGACAGCACCACGTCGCACACCACGAGGAAGTCCAGCGACCTGATCCGCTGCTCGATGTGCGCGGCGCGCGGCGCCGACACCACCGGGTTGGAGCCCATCAGCAGCAGCGCGCGGATGTCGCTGCCCAGCGCGTCCAGCAGCTCGTAGGCGCTGCGTCCCGGGCCGGGCAGCGAGTCCGGGTCCACGCCCCACACCTCGGCGACGTGCCGCCGCGCCTCCGGGTCGGTGAGCTTGCGGTAGCCGGGCAACTGGTCGGCCTTCTGGCCGTGTTCGCGCCCGCCCTGCCCGTTGCCCTGCCCGGTCAGGCAGCCGTAGCCGGACAGCGGGCGGCCCGCCCGGCCCGTGGCCAGCACCAGGTTGATCCAGGCGCTGACGGTGTCCGTGCCCTTGGACTGCTGCTCGGGGCCGCGGGCGGTGAGCACCATGGCGTGCTGCGGCTCGCAGAACAGCCGTACCGCCTCCCGCAGTTGGGGCACCGGCACGCCGGTGATCCGCTCCACGTACTCCGGCCAGTGCGCCATCGCCGCCGCCCGGGTCTCCTCCCAGCCGACCGTGCGCTCCTGGATGTACCGCTCGTCGGTGCGGCCCTCGGCGACCACCAGATGCAGCAGGCCCAGGGCCAGCGCCAGATCGGTGCCGGGGCGGGGCGCCAGATGCAGGTCGGCCTGCTCGGCGGTCCGGGTGCGGCGCGGGTCGATCACTACGAGCGTGCCGCCGTTCTCCTTCAGTTCGGTGAAGTAGCGCAGCGACGGCGGCATGGTCTCGGCCGGGTTGGAGCCGACCAGGATCACGCAGCCGGTGCGCGGGATGTCCTCCAGCGGGAACGGCAGCCCGCGGTCCAGGCCGAAGGCCCTGCTTCCGGCCGCCGCGGCCGAGGACATGCAGAACCGCCCGTTGTAGTCGATCTGCGAGGTGCCGAGGACGACCCGGGCGAACTTCCCCAGCGAGTAGGCCTTCTCGTTGGTCAGCCCGCCTCCGCCGAACACGCCGACCGCGTCCGCCCCGTACCGCTCGCGGGTGCCGCGCAGCCCCTCGGCGATCCGCCCCAGCGCCTCGTCCCAGCCGGCCGGCTCCAGCGTGCCGCCCGGGGAGCGCACCAGCGGAGTGGTCAGCCGCACGCCGGAGGCGAGCACCGCGGGCGCGGTCCGTCCCTTGCCGCACAGGGCACCCCGGTTCACCGGGAAGTCCGCCCGCTCGCTCACCTCGACGGTGCCGTCGGCGGCGGGCGTCAGATTCATCCCGCACTGCAGGGCGCAGTAGGGGCAGTGGGTGGGCGTCACGGTGTTCTGCATGCGCTTCAGCGTGCGTCGCCGGTGTTACGCCGCACGCCGGCTGCTGTTACGCGCCCGGTACGGCGGCCTCCCCCCGCCCTCGGGAAGGCGGTGAGGTCCGCCGAGCCGGCCGGTCATGCCGCTTCACCGGCTGCCGTTCACGGGTTCACCGGCTGCCGTTCCGGGCGCCGTTTCACCGCGTTCCGCTCTCCGCCAGCGCCTGCCGCACCCCCGGCTCCCGCGGGCCCAGGAACCGCGGGTCCGGGCGGAGGGCGGCGTCGGCGTCCGCCTTGCCCGCCGCCAGAACCTCCCGGACCCCGCCGTAGTACCAGGTGCCGTCGTGCGGCTCGTCCACGCCGACGCCGTAGGAGGTGACCCCGGCCGCCTGGCACAGGGCCACCGCCCGGTGGATGTGGAAGCCCTGGCTGATCAGGACCGCCCGGTCCACGCCGAAGATCTTCTTGGCGCGCACACACGAGTCCCAGGTGTCGAAGCCCGCGTAGTCGCTGACGATCCGCCCGTCCGGCACGCCGTGCCGGGTCAGATAGGCGCGCATCGCGTCCGGCTCGTCGTAGTCGGCGCGGCTGTTGTCGCCGGTCACCAGCACCACCTCGATGCGGCCCGCCCGGTACAGCTCGGCCGCCGCGTCCAGCCGGTGCGCCAGGTACGGTGACGGCTCGCCGCGCCACAGGCCCGCGCCGAAGACCACGGCGACCTGGGTCCGCGGCACGTCCGCGACGGTGTGCAGCCGGTCCCCGGCCGTCAGCCGCAGCCAGGTCGCGGGCAGCAGCGCCAGCACGCATCCGGCCATCACGGCCTGCGCCAGCCGCCGCTGCCCCCTGCGGGTGCGCGGCAGGCGCGGCAGGCGCGGCACACGGACGGTGAATCGGCGCATCGCGGCGGCCCCCCTCGGCTCGGTTCCGGCGCCCCCTCGGCTCGGCTCCCGACCGTCCAAGACGCCCGGCCGCTCCGCCCGGTTCACCCGGCACCGTGTGACCGGCTTCACCCGGCCGGGCCACGCCGCAGGCCAGGGCAGCTCACACGCCCGTCCGGGCCCGCCGTGAAGGGCTGGAAAACGCCCGTCACCCCCGTGCAACGGGGAGGCAATACGGCGCGGCCACCATCGGTGCATGACGGCGACGCACCTCGACAGTACGGCGGACCTCATGAACCGGATCGGCACCAGCCTCGCGGGACAGCTCGGTCTCGTCACGCTGAACGGCAGGCGCCGACCGGCGCCGCCCGCCCTCGTGGTGGTGGCCCACGGCAGCCGCGACCCCCGCGCGCTGAGCACCGTACGGGAGCTCCTCGACGTGGTCCGCGCCCTGCGCCCCGGCCTGCCCGTGCACCTGGGCCACATCGAGCTGAACACCCCGCTGCTGCCCGACACGCTGGCCGCACTCGGCACCGGCGAGGCGGTCCTGGTCCCGCTGCTGCTCAGCCGCGGCTACCACGTCAAACGCGACATCCCCGGCATGGCCGCCCGCGCCGCGGCCCGCACCCGTCTCGCCCCCGCGCTCGGACCGCACCCGCTGCTCGTCGAGGCCCTGCACGCCCGCCTCGCCGAGGCGGGCTGGCGCACCCCCGCGGACGGCGCCACCCGCCGCCGCAGCGCCGTGGTCCTCGCCGCGGCCGGCTCCCGCGACCCCGACTCCCCCGCCGGCTCCGCCCGCACCGCCCGGCTCCTCGCCGGCCGCCTGGGCGTCCCGGTCGTCCCCGCCTACGCCACCACCGCGTCCCCCACGGTCCCCGAGGCCGTCGCGGCGCTGGCCGCCCGCGGCCGCGACCGGGTGGCCGTCGCCTCCTGCTTCACCGCGCCCGGCCGCTTCGCCACCGAGTGCGCGCAGTCCGCCCCCGGGATCGTCTCGTCCCCCCTGGGCGCCCACGAGGCCATGGCCCGGCTCCTGCTCCACCGCTACGACGAGACGGCCGCCACCCCGGCGCACCCGGCCGCCCCCGAACTGGCCTCGGCGTAGAACGGCGGGCGCGGTACTACTGTCTGTACATGCACTACGACGAGTCCGCCGTGGAGCGCTGGGCCCCGGAGCCGGACAAGCGCCCCGGCCGCACCGCCTTCCAGCGCGACCGCGCCCGCATCCTGCACTCCTCGGCGCTGCGCAGGCTCGCCGGCAAGACCCAGGTCGTCACCCCCGGCCAGAGCGCGGGAGGCGCCGCCGCCTGGGACCCCAGCCCCCGCACCCGCCTCACCCACTCCCTGGAGTGCGCCCAGGTCGGGCGCGAGCTGGGCGCCGCCCTCGGCTGCGACCCCGACCTGGTGGAGGCCGCCTGCCTCGCCCACGACCTCGGCCACCCCCCGTTCGGGCACAACGGCGAGCAGGCGCTGAACGACTTCGCCGCCGACTGCGGCGGCTTCGAGGGCAACGCCCAGTCGCTGCGGCTGCTCACCCGCATCGAACCCAAGCGGTTCACCCCGGACGGCTCGGTCGGCCTCAACCTCACCCGCGCCACCCTGGACGCCGCCACCAAGTACCCCTGGCCCCGCGGCGCCCACCCCACCGACCCGGCCTCACCGAAGTTCGGCGTCTACGACGACGACCGCCCCGTCTTCGACTGGCTGCGCAAGGACGCCCCCGGCACCCGCACCTGCTTCGAGGCACAGGTCATGGACTGGGCGGACGACGTGGCGTACTCCGTGCACGACGTGGAGGACGGCCTGCACGCCGGGCACATCGACCCCGCCTGTCTGCACTCCGAGCCGGAACGCCAGGACGTCTTCGCCGTGGCGATCGGCCGCTATGCCGACGCCGGCACCGACCCCGCCGAGCTGGCCGAGGCCCTCGACCGGCTCCTCGCCCAGGAGTGGTGGCCGCACGGCTACGACGGGACCGCCGTCGCCCAGGCCCGGCTGAAGGACGCCACCAGCCAGCTCATCGGCCGCTTCTGCCTCGCCGCCGAGGGCGCCACCCGGCAGGCGTGGGGGAGCGGCGACCTCACCCGCTACGACGCCGAGCTGGTGGTGCCGCGCGGCACCCGCATGGAGTGCGCGGTGCTCAAGGCCGTCGCCGACCGCTACGTCATGCAGCGCGCCGAGCAGGAGCGGCTCCGCGCCGACCAGCGGATCGTCGTCATGGAGCTGGCCGAGCTGCTCACCTCCCGCGCCCCCGACGGACTGGACCCGCAGTTCCGCACGCTGTTCGAGCAGGCGGAGGACGACCGAGCCCGCAAACGGGTGATCGTCGACCAGATCGCCTCGCTCACCGACACCTCCGCCCGCTCGCTCCACGCCCGGATGACCGGCTCCGCACCGGGTACGACACCGGAAGGGGCACCGGGGACCACGCCGGGGGCAAAGACCGCCCGAATGTGACCGTAGGTGGCCTGATCGGGTCACTCCCTCTTCACGTGCCCGGCCCGGTGCGGGAGGCTCGCACGTGGTGGCACCGCTACGAGGAGGCATCAAGTGGTCGACGCGGATCAGACATTCGTCATCGTCGGAGGCGGCCTGGCCGGCGCGAAGGCGGCCGAGACGCTGCGGGAGGAGGGCTTCACCGGCCGCGTGATACTGATCTGCGACGAGCGGGACCAGCCGTACGAGCGTCCGCCGCTGTCCAAGGGCTACCTGCTCGGCAAGAAGGAGCGGGAGAGCGTCTTCGTGCACGAGCCCTCCTGGTACGCGCGCCATGACGTCGAGCTGCACCTCGGGCAGACCGTCGACGCCGTCGACCCCGCCGCCCGCACCGTCCGCTTCGGCGAGGACGGCACCACCGTCCGCTACGACAAGCTGCTGCTTGCCACCGGCGCCGAACCCCGCCGTCTCGACATCCCGGGCACCGACCTGGCCGGCGTCCACCATCTGCGGCGCCTCGCCCACGCCGAACGGCTGAGGGGCGTGCTCGCCTCGCTCGGCCGGGACAACGGGCACCTGGTGATCGCCGGGGCCGGCTGGATCGGCCTGGAGGTCGCGGCCGCGGCCCGCGAGTACGGAGCCGAGGTCACCGTGGTGCACCGCGGCCCCGCCCCGCTGCACTCGGTCCTCGGGCCCGAGGTGGGCCAGATCTTCGCCGAGCTGCACCGCGAGCACGGCGTCCGCTTCCACTTCGGCGCCACCCTCACCGAGATCACCGGCCAGGACGGCGTGGTCCTCGCCGCCCGCACCGACGACGGCGAGGAGCACCCGGCGCACGCGGTCCTCGCCGCCATCGGCGCCGCCCCGCGGACCGCCCTCGCCGAATCGGCCGGCCTGGCGCTGGCCGACCCGGCGGACGGCGGCGGCGTCCTCGTCGACGAGCACCTGCGCACCTCCGACCCGCACATCCACGCCGCCGGCGACGTCGCCTCCTTCCCGCACCAGCTGTTCGGCGCCCGGCTGCGGGTCGAGCACTGGGCCAACGCCCTCAACGGCGGACCGGCCGCCGCACGGGCCATGCTGGGCCGGGAGGAGAGCTACGACCGGCTGCCCTACTTCTTCACCGACCAGTACGACCTGGGCATGGAGTACTCGGGCTGGGCGCCGTCCGGCTCGTACGACCAGGTGGTGCTGCGGGGCGACGCGGGCAAGCGGGAGTTCATCGCGTTCTGGGTGAAGGAGGGCCGGGTGCTCGCCGGGATGAACGTGAACGTGTGGGACGTCACCCAGCAGATCCAGCAGCTCATCCGCTCCCGGGCCCAGGTGGACACGGAGGCCCTGGCGGACCCGCACATCCCCCTGGAGTCCCTCGCCTCCTGACGTCCGTCCTTGCCCTCACCCCCGTCTCACGCCGCGCAGGAGTGTCGGACCACCCCCGTAGAATTCACGCGTGGCAGGACGGATCAACGACGAGGATGTGAAGGCGGTACGGGACGCGGTCCCGATCGACGCCGTCGTGTCCGAGTACCTCCAGCTGCGCAACGCGGGCGGCGGCAACCTCAAGGGGCTGTGCCCGTTCCACGACGAGAAGTCGCCGTCCTTCCAGGTCAGCCCGAGCAAGGGACTCTTCCACTGCTTCGGCTGCCAGGAGGGCGGCGACACCATCACCTTCGTGATGAAGATCGACCACCTCTCCTTCTCGGAGGCGGTCGAGCGGCTCGCCGCCCAGGCCGGCATCACCCTGCGTTACGAGGAGGGCGGCTACAACCCCGCCCACCAGCGCGGCGAACGCATCCGCCTGGTCGAGGCCCACAAGATCGCCGCGGAGTGGTACGCGGAGCAGCTCGCGACCAGCCCCGAGGCGGAGACCGGCCGCGTCTTCCTGGCCGAGCGCGGCTTCGACCAGGCCGCCGCCGTGCACTTCGGCGTCGGCTACAGCCCCCAGGGCTGGGACCACCTCACCCGCTATCTGCGCGGCAAGGGTTTCAGCGACAAGGAGCTGATCCTCTCCGGCCTCTCCCAGGAGGGCCGCCGCGGCCCCATCGACCGCTTCCGCGGCCGGCTGATGTGGCCCATCCGCGACATCGGCGGCGACGTCGTCGGCTTCGGCGCCCGCAAGCTGTACGAGGCGGACAACGGCCCCAAGTACCTCAACACGCCCGAGACCGCGATCTTCAAGAAGTCCCAGGTGCTGTACGGCATCGACCTGGCGAAGAAGGACATCGCCAAGTCCTCCCGCGCGGTCGTCGTCGAGGGCTACACCGACGTCATGGCCTGCCATCTCGCCGGGGTGACCACCGCCATCGCCACCTGCGGCACCGCCTTCGGCGGCGAGCACATCAAGATCCTGCGCCGCCTGCTGATGGACAACGGCTCCGCCCGCGTCATCTTCACCTTCGACGGCGACGCGGCCGGCCAGAAGGCGGCCCTGCGCGCCTTCGAGGACGACCAGAAGTTCGCCGCCGAGACCTACATCGCCATCGCACCGGACGGCATGGACCCCTGCGAGCTGCGGCTGGCCAAGGGCGACGAGGCGGTCGTCGACCTGGTCGAACCCCGCACCCCGCTGTTCGAGTTCGCGCTGCGCCAGATCGTCTCCCGCTACGACCTCGACACCCCGGCGGGCCGCGCCGCCGCCCTGGACGAGGCGGCGCCCGTGGTCGCCCGGATCAAGAACAGCGGCGCCCAGCACGAGGTCGCCGTGCAGCTCGCCGGCATGCTCGGCATCCTGGACACCCAGTTCGTGGTCCGGCGGGTCGCCCAGCTCGCCCGCTGGTCCCGCGAGCGCGGCGGCAAGGGCCCGGCACCGGACCGGCGGCAGCGCCCCGGCGCCCCCCAGCAGCACGCGGTGGCGGCCCCGCCCGCCCCGCGCGGCCCCGCCCTCAACCTCCGCAACCCGGTCCACGCCACCGAACGGGAACTGCTCAAGCTGGCCCTCCAGCGCCCCGAGCTGGTCTCCCCGGCCTTCGACGCCTATGGCGTCGACGAGTTCACCGCCCCGCCGTACGCGGCCGTGCGCCAGGCCATCCTGGACGCGGGCGGCGCCGAGTACGGCATGCAGGACCCGCAGGCCTATCTGATCCGGGTCCGCGACGCCGCCCCCGACGACACGGTCCGCGCCATGGTCACCGAGCTGGCCGTGGAGGCGATCCTGCTGCCCCGGGGCGTCAAGGAGGCCGACGAGACCTACGCCGGCGCCCAGCTGGTCACCGTCCGCCGCCGTGCCGTGGAGCGCCGCATCCGCGACATCACCAGCCGCCTCACCCGCCTCGGCAGCCATGCCGACCCGACCGAAGTGGCCGCGGTGCAGAACGAGTTGTGGGTGCTCCAGCAGTACGACCAGGCGCTGCGCGAGCACGGCGCGGCGGCGCTGTAGGCCCGGCGCCGGGGCGTCGCGGGCACCGTCAGCGCTCCGGGAACGCGGGCGTCACCGCCCGCACCAGCCGGTCGGCGAACTCCCGCCCCCGCTCGGCGAGTTGCGGGTACTCGGTGGCGAAGTGCTCCCACTCCACGTACGCGACGGCCTCCACCAGGTCCTCCAGCAGGATCTCCTCGCGGTTCAGCCGGGGCCACTCGCCCGACAGCCGGAACACCTCGTGCAGCAGCGCGTAGGGAAGCGGATGCCGCTCGGCCAGCAGCACCGCGTCGTACAGATCCTTGCCCTGCGCGTGCAGGTCGTTGATCAGCCACATCAGCTTCCAGGCCAGCGACAGCTCCGGCGACGCGGCATTGACCACCGTGCCGTCCGGCAGCCGCACCGGCCGGGGCTCCTCGGGCAGCCGCTCGTTGAAGACGAAGTCGAGCTGGACGTACCCGCCGGGCAGCTCCGGAGCCGTCCACGGCAGCACCAGACGCCGGCCGGGCACCCGGTCGTAGGTCCAGATGTCCTCGGTCACCGCCTCGGCCGATGCGATGCCGAGCCCCTCTCCCCGTTCACCGGCCGCCACCTCGGCGGCTCCGGCGACCGAGTCCGGCATCCGCTCCGTCCGCCGGTCCTCGATCCCCCAGGTGTGCGGCACCACGACGAAGTCCAGGTCGCCCGGCTCCCGCGCGGCATCGCCGAACCACACCGACATCAGCACACTGCCCCGCAGCACCAGCGCGTCCGCCCAGCCCGACTCCGCGATCGCCGCCAGCACCAGATGCAGGACGCGGCGCCGCGCCGCACGCCAGGCGGCATCGCGCTCCGGGTCGGAGAAGGACGGATCGGTGGCCCGGTAGGCGTTCTGATAGTGCTTCAGAGACGGGTCGAACACCGGGCGCTGGACCACATCGTCCCCCGGCACCCACTGCAGCGACCGCGGCAGCAGATAGCGCGCACGCGTGGCCTCGTCCAGCGGCTCCCGGGGAATCTCCGTGCTCATCCACCGGAAGTCGTGCCACGACCGCGTCATCCCGTCACCCCCGCAGGCTCCTCGAGCCATCCGTCGTCCACCGACACATCGCTGTCGTACAGCACGAACTCGCGCTCCACGCCCAGCACTTCGAACCCGTCCAGCTCGGCGAGCAGCTTCCGCAGCGCCCGCCCGGCGCCCGCCGCGTCCACCCCGTGGCAGCGCTGCGTCACGAACCGCTCGTGCCGCGCGCCCTCCCGCATCCGGCGGGCGTTCCACGACAGATGGGCCCGGTGCGGCACCACCCGGGCCGCCAGGGCGTCCAGGTCCGTGTCCGCACCGAGCAGCAGCTTCACATGGTGCTCGAAGTACCGGCCGTCCCCGCACGGGCCCTGCGGCACCTCCGGAGCCCAGGGCGCCGACTCGGTCTTCACCCGCACGACCTCGAACCCGTCCGCCCGCAGCCGCGCCGCCACCTCGCCCGCCCGCACCCGCTCCTCGGCCCAGGAACGGGAGCCGGACAGGGTGAGCATGGGCTGCTCGCGCATCCGGCCCCGGGCCAGCACGATGTGCGTCAGCTTCACCCCGGCCGCCTCCGCCCACCGGCGGAGCCGTTCGGCCTCCGCGGGCACGGTGCAGCGGACGGTCACATGGGTCTCGTAGAACGGGCCGGACATGCGGGGAATGAGCGGGCCGGACATGCGGGGAATCGTCGCAGACCCGGACCGTGCCCGGCATCCGGTTTCCGGCGGGGTGTAACCGGGCGGTCACGGACCGGACGCAAAAAGTCATCGCACGCCCCTCGTGATGACGATGTGTCGTACCCCACACTGGGGTGCGGTGCCTGAGTCCTCGGAGCGCGGCCGATCCGTCACCGACGAATCCCCACCCCCCGCGGTTCCGCTCATCGCGTACGGGACGGACAGCGGCGAGGCCGCCGACTCCGCCCCCGAAGTACCGCTGCCGTCCCCCCTGGCAGCGATCATCCTGGAGGTCGCCCCCGTGCAGACCCAGACCCTCACCCAGACCGACACGACCAGCGTCGGCACGCAGTCCGACCGGGACGTCCTCGTGGCGCTGCCGCCGCGCGGCCGGCTGCTGCACCGCCCCGGCGCGGAGCCCGACCCGGAGTCTCCCGCGGCGGCCGGACCGCCCGCCGATCCCCCGGCCGAGGCCCTGGAGGCGGCCGGACCGGTGCCCGCGTCCCTGCGGCCCGAGACCACCGGCCCCTCCTCGGACCTGTTCCGCCAGTACCTGCGGGAGATCGGCCGCATCCCGCTGCTCACCGCCGCCGAGGAGGTCGAACTGGCCCGCCGGGTCGAGGCCGGACTGTTCGCCGAGGAGAAGCTGCGGCTCACCCCCGACCTGGACAGCCAGCTCGCCCTCGACCTGGACCGGCTCGTGGTGATGGGCCGGATGGCCAAACGCCGCCTGATCGAGGCCAATCTGCGGCTCGTCGTCTCCGTCGCCAAACGGTACGTGGGACGCGGGCTGACCATGCTCGACCTGGTGCAGGAGGGCAATCTCGGACTGATCCGGGCCGTGGAGAAGTTCGACTACGCCCGCGGCTACAAGTTCTCCACCTACGCCACCTGGTGGATCCGCCAGGCCATGTCCCGTGCGCTCGCCGACCAGGCCCGCACGATACGGGTCCCGGTGCATGTGGTGGAGCTGATCAACCGGGTGGTCCGCGTCCAGCGCCGCATGCTGCAGGAACGCGGCTACGAACCCACGCCCGAGGAGGTCGCCGCCCATCTGGACCTGCCGCCCGAGCGGGTCTGTGAGGTGCTGCGGCTCGCCCAGGAACCGGTGTCGCTGCACGCACCGGTGGGCGAGGAGGACGATGTGGCCCTCGGCGACCTGATCGAGGACGGCGACGCGACCAGCCCCGTGGAGTCGGCGGCCTTCCTGCTGCTCAAGGAGCACCTGGAGGCGGTGCTGTCCACCCTGGGCGAGCGCGAACGCAAGGTCGTCCAGCTGCGGTACGGGCTGATCGACGGCCGGCCCCGGACGCTGGAGGAGATCGGCCGCATCTTCGGCGTGACCAGGGAGCGCATACGGCAGATCGAGTCCAAGACCCTCAACAAGCTCCGCGACCACGCCTTCGCGGACCAGCTGCGGGGCTATTTGGACTGACGGCGCCGGCCGACAGCGGCGCCGGCCGACAGCGGCACCGGTCGGCAGCGGCATCGGCTCCGGCGGCAGCGGCACCCGGCGCCGGCGGGACCGTCACCCGGACGGGACGGACACCGGCCGTGGCGGCGGCCCGGTGGGGGCCGGTGGCGCGGCCTCCCCGCGCCACCGCCCGCCTGTTCCGGGCCTGCGATCCGGCCTGTTCCGGGCCTGCGACCCGACCCGCACCGTGCCCGCGACCGGACCCGCACCAGGTCCGCGACCGAGCCCCCGCCGGCTCAGTCGACCTCGGCCCCCGCTGGCTCAGTCGACCTCGGCCCGCGCCGGCTCAGTCGACCTCGGCCACCGCGGAGGCGAACTGCGCCTGATACAGCCGCGCATACGCGCCGCCCGCGGCCAGCAGCTCCTCGTGCGTGCCCTGCTCCACGATCGAGCCGTTCTCCATCACCAGGATCGTGTCCGCGTCCCGGATGGTGGAGAGCCGGTGCGCGATCACGAAGGAGGTCCGCCCGTGCGCGAGCTTCGCCATCGCCTTCTGGATCAGCACCTCGGTCCTGGTGTCCACCGAGCTGGTCGCCTCGTCCAGCACCAGGATCACCGGGTCGGACAGGAACGCCCGCGCGATGGTGATGAGCTGCTTCTCACCCGCGCTGACCCCGCTGCCCTCGTCGTCGATCACCGTGTCGTAGCCGTCCGGCAGCGTCCGGATGAACCGGTCCGCGTGCGCCGCCCGGGCCGCCTCCTCGATCTCGGCGCGGGTGACCTCGCGGGCGGCGCCGTAGGCGATGTTCTCCGCGATGGTGCCGCCGAACAGCCAGGTGTCCTGCAGCACCATGCCGATCCCGGACCGCAGTTCGTCCCGGGACATCCGCGCGATGTCCACCCCGTCCAGGGTGATCCGCCCGCCGGACACCTCGTAGAACCGCATCAGCAGATTGACCAGCGTCGTCTTGCCGGCGCCGGTCGGGCCGACGATCGCCACCGTGTGCCCGGGCTCCACCGTCAGCGACAGATCCTCGATCAGCGGCTTCTCGGGGTCGTACCGGAACGACACATGCTCCAGCGCGACCCGCCCGCGCACCTTTTCGGGCCGGACGGCCGGCACCGGGTCCGCCTCCTGCTCCTCGGCGTCCAGCAGCTCGAAGATCCGCTCCGCCGAGGCCACCCCGGACTGCACCAGGTTCGCCATCGAGGCGACCTGCGTCAGCGGCATGGAGAACTGCCGGGAGTACTGGATGAACGCCTGCACATCGCCGATGGACAGCGAGCCGGAGGCGACCCGCAGCCCGCCGACGACCGCCACCAGCACATAGTTGATGTTCGACACGAAGAACATCAGCGGCTGCATGATGCCGCTGTTGAACTGCGCCCGGAACCCGGCCTCGTACAGCGCCTCGTTCTCCTCGGCGAACCGCTTCGCCGACTCCTCCTGACGCCCGAACACCTTCACCAGCGCGTGCCCGGTGTACATCTCCTCGACGTGCGCGTTCAGCCTGCCGGTGGTGCGCCACTGCTGCACGAAGTGCGGCTGCGACCGCTTGCCGACCCGCGTGGCGACCACGAACGACAGCGGCACCGTCACCAGCGCCACCAGCGCCAGGATCCAGGAGACGTAGAACATCATCGCCAGTACGCCGATGATGGTCAGCAGCGAGTTGATCAGCTGGCCCATCGACTGCTGCAGCGTCTGCCCGATGTTGTCGATGTCGTTGGTGGCCCGGCTCAGCACCTCGCCGCGCTGGCGCTTGTCGAAGTACGACAGCGGCAGCCGCGCCAGCTTGGTCTGCACGTCCTCGCGCATCCGGTACATGGTGCGGTTCACCGCCCGGTTGACCAGCCGCGTCGCCACCGCCATCAGCAGCCCGGCGCCGGCGAACACGGCGAGCGCCAGCAGCAGGACGTTGCCCACGGCGGTGAAGTCGATGCCCTGGCCCGGCGTGAAGTCGGCGCCCTGGAGCATGTCGGCGACATCGCCGTCGCCGCGTTCCCGCATCGAGTCGAGCACCTGATCCTTGCTCGCGCCCTCCGGCATCTCGCGGCCGACGATGCCCGCGAAGACCAGGTCGGTCGCCCGGCCGAGGATCTTCGGGCCGACCACACTGAGCCCGACGCTCACCACCACGCAGGCCAACAGGCCGTAGAGCGTGGCGCGTTCGGGCCGGAAGCGGCCGATCAGCCGCTTGGTCGAGCCCTTGAAGTCCATCGTCCGCTGGTCGGGGCCGCCGCCGGCCATCATCCGCCCCATCGGCCCGGCCATCAGGCAGCCTCCGCTTCCGTCAGCTGGGAGAGCACGATCTCCCGGTAGGTCTCGTTGTCCGCCATCAGTTCGTGATGACGTCCGGTGCCGACGACCCGGCCCTCGTCCAGCACCACGATCCGGTCCGCGTCCCGGATGGTCGCCACCCGCTGGGCCACGATCACCACGGTCGCCTCGGCCGTCTCCCGGGCGAGCGCCTCCCGCAGCGCGGCGTCGGTGGCGTAGTCGAGCGCGGAGAAGGAGTCGTCGAAGAGGTAGATCTCCGGGCGCTGCACCAGCGTGCGGGCGATCGCCAGGCGCTGCCGCTGACCGCCGGAGACGTTCGTCCCGCCCTGCGCGATCGGCGCGTCAAGACCGCCCTCCAGCCGCTCCACGAAGTCCCTGGCCTGCGCCACCTCCAGCGCGTGCCACAGCTCCTCGTCACTGGCGTCCGGATTGCCGTACCGCAGGTTCGTCGCCACGGTGCCCGCGAACAGATACGGCTTCTGCGGCACCAGGCCCACCGTGCGGGCCAGCAGCCGCGGGTCGAGGTCCCGCACCGGCACGCCGTCGACCAGCACCTCGCCTTCGGTGGCGTCGAACAGCCGGGGGACCAGCCCCAGCAGCGTCGACTTCCCGCTGCCGGTCGAGCCGATGACGGCGGTCACCTCACCCGGCCGCGCCACCAGGTCGACCGCCTTCAGCACCGGCTCCTCGGCACCTGGATAGCGGAAGCCGGCGCCCCGCAGCTCCAGATGCCCGTGCCGGCGCAGCTCGGTGACCGGTGCGGACGGCGGGACGACGCTGGAGGAGGTGTCCAGCACCTCGTGGATGCGCTCGGCGCACACCTCGGCGCGCGGCACCATCATGAACATGAAGGTGGCCATCATCACGGACATGACGATCTGCATCAGATAGGCGAGGAACGCGGTCAGGTCGCCGATCTGCATGCCGCCGCTGTCGATGCGGTGCGCGCCGAACCACACCACCGCGATGGACGACAGGTTCACCACCGTCATGACCACCGGGAACATCAGCGCCAGCAGATTGCCGGTGCGCAGCGCCACATCGGTCAGCTCGGTGTTGGCCTTCCTGAAGCGCCGCTCCTCGTAGTCGTCCCGGACGAACGCCCGGATCACCCGGATGCCGGTGATCTGCTCCCGCAGCACCCGGTTCACCGTGTCCAGCCGCTCCTGCATCCGGCGGAACAGCGGACGCAGCCGCCGCACGATCAGCGTCACGCAGATGCCCAGCACCGGCACCACCGCGACCAGCACCCCGGACAGCGGGACGTCCAGGCCGAGCGCCATCACGATGCCGCCGACGCACATGATCGGCGCCGACACCATCAGGGTGAACGACATCAGCACCAGCATCTGCACCTGTTGGACGTCGTTGGTGGTCCGCGTGATCAGCGAGGGCGCACCGAAGTGACCCACCTCACGCGCGGAGAAGGACTGCACCCGGTCGAACACCGCGGCCCGCACGTCCCGGCCGAGCGCTGCGGCGGTGCGGGCGCCGTAGTAGACGGCACCGATGTTGCACACCACCTGCGCCAGCGAGATGCCGGTCATCAGGGCGCCGTAGGTCAGGATGTAACCCGTGTCACCCCGCACGACACCGTTGTCGATGATGTCCGCGTTGAGGGTGGGCAGATAGAGCGTGGCGCAGGTCTGCAGGAACTGCAGCAGCACCAGCAGAGCGATGGGTCTGGAGTACGGACGGAGGTAGGTCCGAAGGAGTCGTATGAGCACGCTGTTTCTCTCGGAAGGGTCGACGCGGGGCCGTTTGGTTGCCCGTGGCCCCTATCGTCGGACACTCCAGCGGCGTTACCTCAACCCATTTACCTGATTCATGTGTTCCGGGTCACACGCATGCCCCGGCCCTCACGGCTCTCCAGGTCCCTACGGCCGGAACGCCCCCGGATGCGTCTGCTCCCGCACCGCCACGTACTGCTGGCGCACCGCCTGGCCAACCGCCAGCTCCTCGCCCGGATCCAGCACCTGCGCCGCCGCGCCCTGCCACACCGGCGGGGTGCGCGGATCGAGGGTGCCCTGGGAGACGCCGAGCGCCCAGGCCGCCTGGCGGGCGGCGCCGATCGCCGCGTAGTCGGCCGGCTGCGGCACCATCACCTGCGCCCCGAACAGCGAGGGCGCCGCCGCCTGCACGGCGGGCAGCTCCGCGGCCGGGCCCAGCAGGAACACCCGCCGCACCTCCACGCCCCGGCCGCGCAGCACGTCGAGCGCGTCGGCGAGACCGCACAGCATCCCCTCGAAGGCGGCCCGCGCGAGGTGCTCCGGCTTCATCGACTCGCGTCTCAGCCCGGCCAGGGTCCCGGCGGTGTGCGGGAGGTTCGGTGTGCGCTCGCCCTCCAGATAGGGGAGCAGCACCAGCCCGTGCGCGCCCGGGGTCGACTTCATCGCCAGATCCGACAGCGACTCCAGGTCGGGCAACTGCAGCAGCTCCGCCGTCCCGCGCAGCGCGCGCACCGCGTTGAGGGTGGTGACCACGGGCAGGTGCATCCCGGTCGCGTCGGCGAGCGCGGTGATCGTCCCGGTCGGGTCGTAGAGCGCCTCGGGGTGCACGGCCATCACCGAGCCGGACGCGCCGAGGGACACCACCGCGTCTCCGAGTCCGATGCCGAGTCCGAAGGCCGCCGCCTGTGTCTCACTGGTCCCGGCGGAGATCAGCAGCCCCTCCGGTGTGGTGCCCGCCGCCTCCGCCGGGCCGATGACCTCGGGCAGCATCGCCTGGTGCCCGAGCGCCAGCTCCACCAGGTCCATCCGGTAGCCGCCGGTGGCCGCCGCCCAGTAGCCGGTGTGCGAGGCGCCGCCCCGGTCGGTGGTGCGCCGCACCGGCCGGCCGAGCAGCTGCCACACCAGCCAGTCGTGCGCCTGGAGGAGGACGGCGGTGCGGGCTGCGTTCTCCGGTTCGGTACGGGCCAGCCAGCGCAGCTTGGTCACCGAGTGCGCGGCCTGCGGCACGGCGCCCACGGCCTGCGCCCACGCCTCGCGCCCGCCGAGCGCGTCGATCAGATCCGCGGCGGCGACCTGCGTCCGCTTGTCCCCGCCGACCAGGGCCGGGCGGACGGTGTTGCCCTGCGCGTCCAGCGGCACCAGCGCGTTCGCCTGCGCCGAGACGCCGATGGCCTGCACGCCCTCGAGCAGTCCGCCGCCGGCCGCCTCGCCCAGCGACAGCAGCCAGGCCTGCGGATCCACGTCGGAGGGGCGGGTGCCGTCGGGGCCCTGAACCGGATGCTGGGCATAACCCTGCCTGAGCACGGCCCCGGTGTCCGTGTCACACACGACGATGCGAGTGAAATCGGGCGCACTGTCCAGCCCGGCGACTATCCCCATGTCGAAAATTCTGCCGTACCGCTCCGCCGGGGTCGGGCCACGGGCGCCGGGTGCCCGGCGCTGCCCGGCACCCGGCAGGTGCGGTCAGGTGTTGCTGGTGCCCCAGTCGTCCTCGCCGGAGCCGTGGGCGGTGCGCTCGCGGAGGGTGCGGACCCGCTGGGCGACCGAGTCGGGCATGCGGTCGCCGACCTTGTCGCTGACCGCGTGGTAGGCCTTGCCTGCGAACTCCCGGCCCTGGTGGGCGGCGGTCTCCGCGGTGTTGCGGACCGCGGGATTCTGCGCGAGCTGCATGGCGGACTTCTTCAGCTGCTCGTAGCGCTCGCGTCCGGCGCGCGTGCCGAGCACGTACCCCAGGACGAGTCCGGCGGCGAACGTGAGCCGGTATCGCATGGTGGCCACCCTTCCCTTGCAGATCTGCGTAGGTCTCCGGTGCGGCAACGGCGCCGGGGAGTACCGATTGGCGGAGCACCCCCCTGCTTGCGCTAATGTATGTGTCGCAGCGAGCGCGCGCCCCCTGGCGGATACCCAGGTAGGTACGTTCGATGCAACGAGGCATTCCTCCGTAGCTCAATTGGCAGAGCAGCCGGCTGTTAACCGGCAGGTTACTGGTTCGAGTCCAGTCGGGGGAGCTCGGTCCTCCGTAGCTCAATTGGCAGAGCAGCCGGCTGTTAACCGGCAGGTTACTGGTTCGAGTCCAGTCGGGGGAGCATGCTGAACGAGGGCCCCTCCGGGGTCCTTTTTCATGTCCGCCGGAACCGCACGGGGCTCACCGAAGTCTCCATGGTCACGGGCACCGGGCATGGCCGACCAGCCGAGGCAGGAGATCGTATGAGCGGCTATGCTGCGGCAGACGGCGCGCACACATGTACGCGACACGCCGCTATGGGGCGGTAGCTCAGCCGGTTAGAGCAGCGGACTCATAATCCGTCGGCCGTGGGTTCGAGTCCCACCCGCCCCACCAAGCGCAGGTCAGAGAAACGTTCTGACCTGCGGAGACATCTCTTCGGCTGTCCGTATTCGGTACTTGGGGTCAACGGATGCCACTCCGTTTGCCATTACTTCGGTCAACATGTGAGTCCAGGGTTGCCTGTGGGCTGTGACCTGCGGTGGTGCAGTGACTGGAGAGGCGTCGGACTGGCGTGGAACCGTGGACAGGGGACGCTCAGGGGACACGAGGTTTCAGGAACGGCAGTGCGACTGTGCGGCGCGGCCCTCGTAGGCGCCGCGGCCCTCTTCCCGCGACAGCCGGCTCCGCGCGACATCCGGCAGCTGGGGCGCGTCCGGCTGATAGTCGAGCGCCCGCAGCGCCACCCGGGGGGCCGGGCAGCCCTGCGGGCCTGCACGTCGGGGCCCACGACGGCGACCGTGGAGCCGCGACAGCGTGAACGCCCGCCCGCCGTCGTGCAGATGACACCGCGCAAGGGGTGCGGCGGGTCGAGTTCCAGGGCACTGACGGTACGGATCGTTCGGTTGCCCGTGATCGGCGACGTGCTCGGTGGTGACCGTGCGGCTGTTGTCGGCGGCGGGGCGGTCTGGTGTATGTCGGTGTGGGAGAGGGTTCGGGCGTAGCCGGCGGCGCTCTGTCGGGTCGGTGTCCAACGGGACGCCGTTGTACGGATTGAGGGCCGGGGCGCCCGCTCACTGCGTGCTGGACGGCGTCTTACTGCCCTTGAGGCGGATCAGTCCTTGAGGTCGATCATTCGTACCGGCTGTCCGGTCGTCCGGGCGATCGTTTCGAAGTCGCGGTCGTGGTGAAGCAGGGTCAGCCCGGACTCTTCCGCGGTAGCGGCGACGAGCAGGTCGACGGGGCCCGAGCTGCGGTGCTCGCCCTTGGCGGTGAGCAGTTCCTGGACGACGCGTGCGCGTCGGTAGATGCCGTCGGGCATGGGGCACCGCGTGTAGTGCGCGTTCAGCGTGCGCTGCACGCGTTCCCGGTCTACCGCCGAGCGTGCGGAATAAAGGACTTCCAGTTCGGTGAGGTCGCAGAGGGCGACGAGCCCTGCGCCGATCCTGTCGTCCCACTCAGCCGTGGTCCGGCCGAGGAGGACGCGAGCGAGGGCGGAGGTATCGATCAGGTAGTCGGCGACCGTCACTCATCCGCTCCTGCGTCGCGGACACCGTCCGGCTCGCCGGCGGACCGGTACCTGTTCTTGTCGAGGAGGATGTCCATGTCGAGTGCGCCTCCGGCGATCAGCTCGCGAGCTTCTCCGAGAGCCCGCAGCCGCCGGTAGCGGGCGGTGACCTCCCGCAGGGCGGTGTTGATGGTGTCGCGCTTGGTCGTGGTGCCGAGCTCCTTGGCGGCGGCCTCCAGCGCCTCGTCGTCGAGGTCGATCACGGTGCGGCTCATGACGCCCCCCTTGTATATACGGCGTTGTATATCAATATACACGATCCGGTATGCCTAGCGGTGGGTGTTGCTTGTTCCGGGATGTCTGCGCGTGGCAAGCCGGCGGAACGACGTAGCCAGGATTGCCGCTGCAGAGGCCTCATCGGGAACATGCCGGCTGCGAAGCTGTGGGCCGTCGTGCGGGCGGCGCCTTGCCCGGCTCGGGCGGCCCAGGACCGCTGAGCTGCCGACCTCAGGTGCGTGAGGAGGAGGTCGCGCGCCGTCAACCTCCTTGTCTGCGCGACGGCGGTCCGTCACGGCCACACCCTGCTCCACGTGGAGAGCGACTTCGCCACCGTGTCGGCAGTCTTCAAGGAATCGAGCAACGAGACATGCGTGTGTGAGGAAACACGGGGTCCGGCGCCCTTCCGGCCGTCCTCCCGGGGATGCGGCGGCAGCCGCCCATCCATGGTCAAACCGGGCTGGGTCATCCCGGGGCATACGGCGTGCAATCACCCAGTGTGGAGGTTTGGCCATGGCTGCCGTGAGGGGGTATGCGTCTGGGAGAATGCCGGGACGATGACGTCGCAGCCTGCCGAACCCGACCCCGTCGAGTCCACCGAGCCCGCCTCCTACGCTCCTTTCGCTCACCTCACCGTGCCCAACACGGCCCTCTACCGTCAGGTGATGGGCGTCTTCATGGCGGCCAAGGAGCGGTTCGCGGTGCATCTGCGGCCCGAGGAGGTGCACGCGGCGCTGGCCCCGGAGCACCGGCCCGCCGACCTGGACACCGTGGCCAAGGCGCTGGACAGCCTTGTGGAGTGGGGCAATCTGCGGGCGGACCCGGACACCTCCCGGGTCACCGCGGTCGAGGACTTCTACCGCAAACGCTTCATCTACCAGCTCACCCGGGCCGGCGAAGCCGTCGAGCAGGCGCTGTCCGCGTACGACGAGGCGCTGGGGCGGCGCGGCGCGCTGCAGGCGGTGGCGCTGCACGACATCGTCACGCAGCTGCGGGCTCTGCTGGTGCTCGCCGCCGAGCAGGAGGAAGGCGAGCCGGACGCGGCCAAGGCGCATCTGGCACTGTCGGCGCTGACCAGCCGGTTCGAGGCACTTGCCGAGAACGCGCGGGCGTTCATGGGGTCGCTGCAGCGCACCATCGACCTGCACGGGGTCGAGGTGGAGGTGTTCCTCGCCTACAAGGACCGGCTGATCCAGTACCTGGAGCGGTTCATCCAGGACCTGATCACCCTCGGCGGGCGGATCGCACGGCTCATCGGGGAGTTGGAGGAGCAGGGCCGGGTCGGCACGCTGCTGCGGCTGGCGGCGGCCCGGGAGGCGGGGGACGCCGCCCCGGACGAGGCGGAGACCGCCGAGGCGCAGGCGTACGCACGGTGGGTGGGGAAGTGGGAGGGGCTGTCGGCCTGGTTCGTGTCGGCGGACGGCCGCGAGTCGCAGGCCCGGCTGCTGCGCGGACGCGCGCTGGGGGCGATCCCCCAGCTCCTCGCTGTCGTACGGCAGGTGAACGAGCGGCGGGCCGGGCGCTCGGACCGGTCGGCGGACTTCCGCACCCTGGCCCGCTGGTTCGCCGAGGCCCCCGACGACGAGGCGCGGCACCGGCTGTGGCGCGCGGCCTTCGGCCTCTACCCCGCCCGCCATCTCACCGTCGACGCCGACACCCTCGCCGAGCGCGCCGCCCGCCCGGTGGCCGCCTCCACCCCCTGGGCCGGGGCCGAGCCGCTGCGGATCAGCCCGCAGCTGCGCCGCACCGGAAGCTACGAGCGCCGCGGCAAGCCGCGCCGGGTGCAGGACCGGTCCGACCAGCGGCGGCAGCTGGCCGAGATCGCCGCCAAGCAGGCCGGGGAGATCGCGGCTGCCCGCGCGCGGCTGGCGACCGACGGCACCACCCGGCTGTCGGCGCTCCGGGAACTCGACCCGATGGCCTTCGGCCTGTTCCTGGGGCTGCTCGGCGACGCCCTCGCCACCTGGCGGCCCGGCGTCACGACGACCCAGGCGACCAGCAACGACGGCACGATGGAGATCCGGCTCACCGCCCTGAACGACGGCACGACCGCGGAGATCCGCACGCCGGGCGGGGTGTTCCGGGGCCCCGACCACATGGTCGAAATCACCGACCTCACCAGGAGCAACGCAGTGCGGGAGGCACGATGACCACCCCGAGCCGTCAACCTGCCTCTCACCGGCATCCCGCCCCGGGCCTCGCAGGGGCCGCCGAACGGAGATTCCACCAGTGACCACGCCCCTGGGGGAGGTGCTGGACGGCCGGCGTACCGCCGAGTTCCACAAGGCCGCCCGCGCCCTGCTGAAGGAGCCGCTGCTGCTCGCCCGCGGCCCGTACGCCGACGCCCACCGCCTGGTGCGGCAGCACGCCGCCGAACTGCGCGACTGGTTCGACCGCAACACCGGCTGGTCGCTGCGGGTGGACGCCGAGGCCGCCCGGCTGCGCCGGACGCCCGGCACCCTGGCCGACCCGACCCACCCGGCACGCGAGGCATCCCGCGCCGGCGCGCCGTTCAGCCGCCGTCGCTATGTCCTGCTGTGCCTGGCGCTGGCCGTGCTGGAACGCGGCGAGGCGCAGGTCGCGCTCGGCCGCCTCGCCGAACAGGTCGTGCTGGACGCCGCCGATCCCCGGCTCGCCGCCGCGGGCGTGGAGTTCACGCTGGAGCGGCGCGACGAACGCCTCGACCTCGCCGCCGTCGTACGGCTGCTGCTGCGGTACGGGGTGCTGCGGCGGGTCGCCGGGGACGAGGAAGCCTACGTCAGCGGGGCGGGGGACGTACTGTACGACGTGGAGCGCCGGGTGCTCGCCGGGCTGCTCGCCGCCCGCCACGGCCCGTCGATGATCACCGCCGACGGCTTCGAGGAGCGGCTGGCCGCACTCACCGCGGAGAGCGCCCTGGACAGCGACGAGCTGCGGTTCCGCGCCATCCGCCAGACGCTGACCCGCCGCCTCCTCGACGACCCGGTGCTCTACTACGCCGACCTGACCGACGAGGAGTTGGCCTACCTGACCCGCCAGCGTGCCTTCCTCACCGCGCGGATCACCGAACTGACCGGCCTGGTCGCCGAGGTACGGGCCGAGGGCATCGCCATGGTCGACCCCCTGGACGACCTCACCGACGTACGCATGCCGGAACAGGGCACCCACGGACACGTCACCCTGCTGCTCGCCGAGCACCTCGCCCGCATGGGCGGCGAGGTGAGCCGGGGCGAACTGGAGCGCCGGGTAAGGGAACTGGCCGCCGAGCACGGCGGGTACTGGTCCAAGAGCGCCAAGCAGCCCGGCGCGGAAGGAGAGCTGGTGGAGCAGGCGCTGGCCAAGCTGACCGCGCTCGGCCTGGCGACCCGCACTCCCGCAGGTGTGGCCCCGCTGCCCGCGCTCGCGCGGTACGCGGTCGGAGAGACCGTCGTCGTGGAACCGGGAGACCGCATGCCTCGTCAGACCCCCCGCACCGCTCAGCGAAAGGCCCCCCGGACGTGACCGCCCTTCCCCAGCCCGCACCCGGCCGGTGGCGGCCGCTGCGCATCGGCCTGGTCGACCTCTTCTACTACGACACCGAGGAGTTCTGGTTCCGCGACGGCCGCCTGCTGCTGCGCGGCAACAACGGCACCGGCAAGTCCAAGGTGCTCGCCCTCACCCTCCCGTTCCTCCTGGACGGTGATCTGTCCCCCCGCCGTGTGGAGCCCGACGCCGATTCGGCCAAGCGCATGGAGTGGAACCTGCTGCTCGGCGGGGAGCACCCGCACCCCGAACGGCTCGGCTACACCTGGATCGAGTTCGGCCGCGTCGACGAGGACACCGGGCAGGCCCTTTTCCGCACGCTCGCCTGCGGACTGAAGGCGGTGGCGGGCCGCGGCATCGCCCGCCACTGGTACGCGGTCACCGACCAGCGCGTCGGCCAGGACCTCAGCCTGCTCGACGCGACCGGCACCGCGCTGTCCCGGGACCGGCTCGCCGAGGCGATCGCCGGGCACGGCATGGTGTACGGCACGGCCGCGGCGTACCGCAGGGCGGTGGACGAGGCACTGTTCGGGCTCGGCGAGCGACGCTACACCGCCCTCGTCGACCTGCTCGTCCAACTGCGCCAGCCGCAGCTGTCCAAACGGCCCAACGAGGCCGCGCTGTCCCGCGCGCTGACCGAGGCGCTGCCGCCGGTGGACCAGGCGCTGATCGCGGACGTGGCCGAGGCGTTCCGCTCCCTGGACGAGGAGAAGGAGGAGCTGCGGGCGGCCGCCGAGGCGGAGCGGGCGGCCTCCGCGTTCCTCGACCATTACCGGCGCTACGCCCGCGTCGCCACCCGCCGCCGGGCCCGGCTCCCCCGCAGCGAGCACGCCCGCTACGAGCAGTTGCACCGCGACCTGGCCCAGGCCCGCGCCGAGCGGGAGGAGGCCGAGCGGGACCGGGCGGCCGCGGCCGAGCGGATCGCCGAGCTCGAGGAGAGGTCCACCCGGCTGAAGGCGCAGGACGCGGCGCTGCGCGAGGGCCCCGAGATGCGCAGCGCCCGCGAACTGGAGCAGGCCGCGGCAGACGCCCGCCGCACCGCGGGGGAGCTGGCCCGCACCGAGGCGGACCGGCAGCAGGCGGCCGAGGCGCACACCCGCGCGCTGGGCCGCCTGCAGACGGCCGAGCGGCGGCTCACGAGGGCCCAGGAGCAGGTCGCGGACACGCTGGCACGCGTGCGGGTCGCCGCCGCGGCGGCCCGCGTCGACGGCGAACCACACACCGAGGGCGTGCCGGAGACAGAACTGCGGCGCGCGGCCGAGGAGTCGGTGGCCCGCAGACGGCGCACCATCGAGCATGTGGAGGAACTGGCGGCCCGAGCCGAGCGGGCCGCCGCCGAACGGCGCGCCGCCGCCCGCCGCCTGGACGAGGCCGAAACCGAGGCCGGGCACACCGCACGGCGGCAGGCCGAGGCGAAGGACGGCGCCGCCGAGGCGGGCCGGGACCTCGTCGCCCGCGTCCGCGAACACTTCGGCGTCTGCGAGGAGCTTGCCGTCGCCGATCCCGCCGGGCTGCTGGACGGCCTGCAGGACTGGGTGACGCACCTTCAGGGACCTTGTCCGGCACGGGAGGCGGCCGGCGCGGCGCACCGCGCGCGGGCGGCGCACCTGGCCGACCGGGCTGCCGCCCTGGGGCAGGAGCTGGCCGGCCTCGAGACCCGGCGCGCCGAGGCCGAGCGGGAGCTCGCCGGCCTGGAGGCGGGCGGTCAGCGGGGGCCTACGGCGCCTCACACCCGTACGCCCGGAGTCCGCGACCAGGTCCCGGGTGCGCCCCTGTGGCGGCTGGTCGACTTCCGCGACCAGGTCACCGCCGCGGAACGCGCGGGCCTGGAGGCGGCGCTGGAGGCCTCCGGGCTGCTGGACGCCTGGGTACGCCCGGACGGCACCGCCGTGCACGCGGACGGACACGACACTCTGCTCGCGCCGGGTGCTCCCCTGAGCGGGCCGACGCTCGCCGACGTGCTGCGCCCCGCCGTGGACCACGGCGACCCCCACGCGTCGGCGGTGGACGAGCAGACGGTGGCCCGCCTCCTCGCCTGTGTGGGCCTCGGCTCCGGCGGGGACACCTGGGTGGCGGCGGACGGCCGCTTCCGCGTCGGCGCGCTGACCGGCAGCTGGTCGAAACCGGCCGCCACCTACGTCGGCGAGGGCGCCCGCGAGGAGGCGCGCCGTGCCCGGATCGCCGCTCTGCGCGACGAACTCGCGGCCCTGGCGGACGAGGTGTCCCGCCTCGAAGCCGAGTGCGCCACGGTCGCCCGGCGCCGGAGCACCCTGGACGCCGAACTGGCCGGTGTCCCCGACGACGACGCGCTGCGCCACGCGCACGCCCTCGCCGCCGCGGCCACGGACGCCGCCCACCGCGCACGGGCCCGCCACGACGAGTGCGCCGCCGACCTCGCCGAGGCGACCCGGCAGGAGGCGGAGGCCGCCACCGAACTGGGCGACACGGCCGCCGCGGTGAACCTGCCCGCCGACCGGGCCGGCCTGACCGCCGTCCGCCAGGCGCTGGCCGACTACACCGCCGTCCTCGCCGCCCTGTGGCCCGCGCTGCGCGAGCGCGCCGACGCGGCACGGGCCGTCGCCGACGAACGCGCCGAGGCCGAGCGGGCCGGCGGCAGAGCAGCCGAACTGGCCGAGCGCGCACAGGAGTCGGCTCGCCTCGCGGCGGCCGCCGACGAGCGCCACGCCACCCTGCGCTCCACCGTCGGCACCGCCGTCGCGGAGCTGGAGCGGCGCCTCGCCGAGACCGCCCACGCACTGGCCGCGTGCGAGCGCGGGCAGCGCCGGGCACGCGAGGACCACACGGCCGCCGACCGGCGCGCCCACCTGGCACTCGGGCACATAGAGCGCCTCGACGTGGACGTCCGCGAGGCGACCGAGGCCCGCGCCGAGGCCGTCGCCGCGCTCCAGCGGTTCGCGGGCACCGGGCTGCTGGCCGTAGCCCTGCCCGAGGCGGCCGTACCGCCCCTGGACGCCGGACCGTGGGCCGCCACCCCGGCCATCGCGCTCGCCCGCGCGATCGAGAGCGACCTGTCCGACACCGATGACTCCGACGGCGCCTGGGAGCGTGTGCAGAAGCGGCTCAGCGAGGAGTACAAGAAACTCCAGGACGCCCTGTCCCGCGGCGGCCACTCCGCCTCCGCCCGGATGATCGAGGACGGCATGGTCGTCGAGATCGTCTACCAGGGCCGTGAGCGGGCCGTCCCCGAGCTCGCCGAAGCCCTCGCCGCGGAAGTGGCCGAGCTGACCCGCATCCTGTCCGCGCACGAACGGGAGATCCTCGAAACGCACCTGATCACCGAGGTCGCCGGCACCCTGCAGGAACTCATCGGCGCCGCCGAGCGCCAGGTGCGGGCCATGAACGCCGAGCTCCAGGAGCGGCCCACCTCCACCGGCATGAGACTGCGGCTGACGTGGCGCCCGTCGCGCAAGGCGCCGGCGGGGCTCACCCAGGCCCGTGAGCGGCTGCGCCAGTCCGCCGACGCCTGGACACCCGAGGACCGGTCGGCGGTCGGCGAGTTCCTGCAGTCCGAGATCGCCTGCCGGCAGTCCGAGGACACCGCGGGCAGCTGGCTGGAGGTGCTCACCGCGGCCCTCGACTACCGGGCCTGGCACGAGTTCGGCATCGAACGCCACCAGCATGGCAAGTGGGTCCCGGCCACCGGGCCCGCCTCCGGCGGCGAGCGCGTCCTCGCGGTGTCGGTACCGCTGTTCGCCGCGGCCTCCTCGCACTACGCCACCGCCGCGCCGCACGCCCCGCGCCTGGTCACCCTGGACGAGGCCTTCGCCGGCGTCGACGACGACTCCCGCGCCAAGTGCCTGGGGCTGCTGCACGCCTTCGACCTGGACGTGGTGATGACCTCCGAACGCGAGTGGGCCTGCTATCCGCAGGTCCCGGGCATCGCCATCGCCCAGCTGTCCCGCGTCGACGAGATCCCGGCGGTCCTGGTGACCCGATGGGAGTGGGACGGCACGCAGCGACTGCGGGGCAGCGAACCCGGCCATGGGCTGGTGGCCCTCCCCGCGCAGACCGCCGCATCCGCTCCGGAGAGCCAGGACAGCCTGTGGGCGTGAGCGAGGACAGCAACGAGAACACGAGCACGCCGCCGGGCGGAGCCACGCCGCCCGGCGACCGCGACCGCCTGGCCCGCCTCCTCGGCGGCCCCGAACTCGCCTGGCTCGTCGACCGGGTACGCCGCCGTATGGCACGGGACGAGCCCCTCACCGGACCCGTCACCCTGTCCGACCCCACTCCCGCGCAACGCGAGGCAGCCGAACGCCTGCTGGGCCGCGCCCCCGGCGCCGGTCGCTCGTTGCGCATACGCCTCGACGCGGTGGACGCCGTCCTGCGCCGCTCCGGCGCCGGCCCTGACGGCCTCGCCGCCGCCGTCACCGCCCTCACCGGCCCCGTCACCCGCCTCGCCGAGGTACGCGAGCAGGAGGAAAACGCCTGGCGGGAGGCCTACGCCCCGCTGGACACGCTGGTCCGTACGGCCAGGCCCGAACTGGCCGCATGGGCCGACCGGTTGCGTCGCGACGGGCTCGTACGCAGGCTCGCCCGTCCGCAGGCGGCGACGAAACTGCTGGGCGACACGGCCGAGGCCCTGCGCCGTCTGCCCGCCGACCCGGCCGTGTCCATGCCCGCCTTCGCCGCCGACGCGTTCGGCGACGCGCACGCCCTCGACGACGGCACCCCGCTCGCCACCCTCGTCCTGTCCGGCGTCCGTGCCCTGACCGGCTTCCCGGACGGCAGCGGAGCCGAGTGGCGCCGCGAGGCCTGGGCGTCGGCCGGCCTGCTCAAGGACGCCCTGTCCTGCACCGTCCTCACCCTGGGTCTGCGGGGCACGCCGGCCCTCGACTGGGCGGCCGACGCGGGGGAGCCGGCCGTCCTGACACTGCGCCAGCTCACCCACCTCCCCCCGCGTACGGCTCCCACAGCGGTCCATGTGTGCGAGAACCCGGCCGTGCTGGCCACCGTGGCCGACACCCTGGGTCCCGCATGCCCGCCGCTGGTCTGCCTCCAGGGCCAGCCCTCGGCCGCCGCCCTCACCCTGCTGCGCCACCTGCACACCCACGGGGCCACGCTGCTCTACCACGGCGACTTCGACTGGGGAGGCCTGCGCATCGCCACCACCCTGCTGCACCGCGTCCCCTGGCGCCCCTGGCGCTACACGGCCGCCGACTACCGCGCCGCCGCCACCGCCACCCCGCTGGCCCCGCCCCTGACCGGCACACCCGCCACCGCCCCATGGGACCACGAACTGTGCCCGGCTCTCACCGAACTCGGCGTGCGCATCGAGGAGGAGACGGTGCTCGACGACCTGCTGGCCGACCTCGCGTCCTGACCGGGCGCTGGGACAGAGCTTCGGCGCACCACGGCCGGACAGGCGGTGGACGACCGCCGGACACGGCGGCAGCGCGCGAGCCTTCCGCACGGGAGTACCTGGGCCATTACAAGGACGCGGCGGAGCTCGCCGCGGGCGTGGAGTGCCCCGCCCTGCGGTTGATGACGGTCGAGGCGGCTCTGCTGGCCTGTATGCAGCCGGATGTGCTGCCCGCTCTGCTCGACGCGGGACTGCCGCAGGACACGCGAGGCCTCCTTCCGTCACGGCTGCGGCCCGACGAGCGGATGCAGATGGTCCTCGATGGCGCGGACGACGCTCTGTGGGGCGCGGCCTGGGAGAGATGCAGGTCGGAATGCGTCTCGGAACCAGGCTGGGACGTGCTGTTCACCTGAGCAAGGGCGCGGCCAACACGGCCGTCGCGGCAGCGGTGCTCGCCGGCATCCTGGGCTACTTCGGGATCGGGCTCGCCGCCGGCGTCGTGCCCGCCGTGGTGCCCTTGCTGTTCGATCTGCGCAAGGTGCGCCTGACCCGCAGCCAGCGTCAGGTGCTGGCCGAACTGAACTTGCACCCGAGGCGAGGGCCGGAGGCATGACCGCCTCCGAGTTGTATGCGTCGCTCCCGGAGGACGTGCGCAACGAGTCGTCCAGGATGGACTTCGAGGACTTTCTGGAGCACTTCCACCGTGCCGGAGTGGCCGACCTGGAGGATGACGGAACCGTCCGGGTGCGCTCGCTGGGCGAGGCCCGGTTCCGCCGCACGGTGCACTGAAGCTAACGGGGGCGGCCGGCCAGCGCCCTGACCAGGGCTTCCCGGATGTCGTCCGGTGGGCCGGAGTCGTCGGTGCCCTCGTCCGGGGTGACCGCTTCCGCGATCTCGCGCAGGCTGCTGCCGGCGAGGCGGGCGGCCTCGCGCAGGACGTCCCAGGCCTCGTCAGAAGTGCAGCCGTAGCGGGCCATCAGGATGCCGCGGGCCCGGTCGACGAGGGGGCGGGCGGCGACGGCGTCGCGGAACTGCTCGATCTCCGACTCCAGGGAGCGGGCCTGTTCCGCCTCCGGGGCGGGGCGTGGAGGCACCGCGCGGGCCGGGTGGTTGAGCGGGTCCGCGGGGTCCAGGCCGGCCGACTCCAGCAGCCGGCGGGGCTGGCCGTTCCAGCGGGTGGCCGTCACCGGCAGGGAGCGGCGCCGGCCGAAGTCCCGCAGGACGTCCAGGAAGCGCAGCCCGGCCGTGTCCATGAAGTGCACGCCGCTCATGTCGACGTCCACCCGGGCCGTGCCGGCGGGCAGCCGGGCCAGCTTCCCGGCCAGGGCCTGCACGCACCCCTGGCCCAGCATGCCGCAGGGGGTGAGCAGGGCCCGGTCTCCGTCCATGCGGGCGCCGATGACCAAGGTGTTGAGCCTTCCCGGGCGTGGGGGTGGTGCCGAGGAGGTCATGTCACCGCCTGGTCGCTGTGAGAGGTCGCTCCGAGGGAAGGGGCCGTGCGCGCGCATCGCCCCCCTGTGTCCCTGTCCCTGCCGTGCTGGGTGCGCCTGCCCCCTTCTGCGCGGACTACACGTACGGGTGGGAATGAGCACGGCCCGACGGGGTATACGCGCGAGCGTTCCCGACGTGAGGAGACGCTTTGGGTACCGACGGCACGGGCGGGGCGCCGCCGTGTGCGGCCGGGGCGCCCGCGCGTCTCCCGGCATGCCCGCCGGAGCGGGCGGCGGACGGCCGCCGGTGCGTGGTGCAGCGGCCGCCACCCGCACGCGACCGGCGTCCGGGGCCGGTCCGCCGGCGCTCGCCTCGACGAAGTCCGGGGCCGGTTGGCCGGCGATCCAGGGGCCAGGCCATGAGTGCGGCGATGCCATGAGTGCGAAGACGGAACACCCCGAGGCCGGGCAGGACCGCCCGGATCCCTTCGTCCACCTCGCGTTCTTCCACCGGGACGAGCGGCAGTACATCGACGGCACCGTCTCCTTCGTGCGCGAGGGGCTCGCCGCCGGTGACCCCGTGGCGGTGGCCGTGCCCGGGGACAGGCTGCGGCTGGTCCGGGACGCCCTCGGCGACGACGCCGGCCTGGTGCATCTGCTGGACATGCGGGAGGCCGGACGCAATCCCGGCCGGATCATCCCCGGAGTGCTGCACAGGTTCGCCGACGCCCCGCCGGAGGGGCGGCGGGTGCGGATCGTGGGCGAGCCGGTCTGGCCCGGACGCTCCCCGCAGGAGTACCCCGCCTGTGTGCAGCACGAGGCGCTCATCAACGCGGCCTTCCGGGGCCGTACGGTCACGATCCTGTGCCCCTACGACGAGCGGGGGCTGCCCGAGCGGGCGCTGATCGACGCTCGTGCCACTCATCCGGCCGTGATTCGCGCCGGCTCGCGGGTGCGGTGGCCGAGCGAGGCGTACGCGCCTGAGGAGGCCGTCGCCCGGTACAACGAGCCGTTGCCGCTGGTCGCGGGCGCGCTGACGCTGCCGTTCGAGGCCGGGACGCTCACCCGGGTGCGGCACGCCGCCGCGGACGAGGGGCGGCGGCTCGGGCTCACCGGCGTCCGGCTGGAGGATCTGGCGCTGGCCACGGCCGAGCTGACCACCAACAGCGTGGTGCACGGCGGCGGCACGGGAGTGCTGCGCGTATGGGCGGACGGCGGGGACGTGCTGTGCGAGGTGCGTGACCGGGGGCGGCTCACCGATCCGCTCGCCGGACGCCGGCCGCCGGTGCGCGGGCGGGGCGGCGGGCGCGGGCTGCTGCTGGTCCATCTGATCGCCGACCTGGTGCGCGTGCACACCGGAGAGGACGGCACGACGATCCGCTGCTGGTTCGCGCGCTGAGCGCAGGGTCAGGTCGCCAGGTGTGCCAGCTCCAGCGGGGTGATCTTGCCTTCGAGCATGGCGCCCAGGCCCTGCACGGCACACACGTCGGGGCGGTCGGCGATGTGCACCGGCATGCCGGTCGCCTCCCGCAGCATCTGGTCCAGGCCCGGCAGCAGGGCGCTGCCGCCGACCATCATGATGCCCCGGTCCGCGAGGTCGGCGACGAGATCCGGCGGGCAGTTGCGCAGCACCTTGCCGATGCCGTCCAGGACGGCGGTGAGCGGGGTCTGGATGGCCTGCCGCACCGCGGCCGTGTCCACCTTGACCGAGCGGGCGAGGCCCGTGGCGACGTCCCTGCCGTGGATCTCCGTCGACTCGGGGCCCTGCGGGGTGAGGCCGTTGCCGGACAGGGCGAGCTGCAGAGGCCGTACCGACTGGCTGGGCAGCATCAGCTCGTGCTGGTGACGCAGGTGCTGCACGATGGCGTTGTCCACCGCGTCACCGCCGACCGGGATCCGCTCGGCGGTCACGATCGAGCCGAGCGACAGCACCGCCACCTGGGTGGCCGCCGCCCCGCACACCATGATCATGGTCGCCTCGGGGCGCTCCACGGGCAGACCGCAGCCGACGGCGGCGGCGATCAGCGTGTCCACCAGCTCCACCCGGCGGGCGCCGAGGCCCACCAGGGTCTCGATCGCGGCGCGCCGGGCGAGCGGGTCGGCGTCGTGCGGCGTGCAGGCGGCGGCGCGCAGTCTGGGCCTGCGCCGCAGATTGCGGCGGATCCGGTCGCCGAGCAGATGCCGCAGCATGCGCTGCGCCATGTCGATGTCGACGACCGTGCCGCCGGAGACGGGCCGGACCACCCGGATGTAGTCCGGCGTCCGCCCGGTCATCTTCTCCGCGAACTCGCCCACCGCGATCAGTGCGCCGGTGCGGGTGTTGACGGCGGCGGCGGAGGGCTGGTCGACGACGAGCCCGGCGCCCTTGACGTACACCCGGGTGCGGGCCGCGCCCAGGTCGACGGCGAAGTGGCAGCGGCGCAACTGCTCCAGACTGGCGGTCACGGCAGAACCTCCCGAGTGCGCGGACCGACGGCCCGCCGGATGGCGAACCTCACCGTCATCGTGCGCGGCGGCCGGAGCGGGCGCCCTTCGTGGGGGGCCGGGCGGGGGGCCGCTGAATGGGGGTCACCTTTTCCGGGGAACTCCATAGAACTCCGGGGAACCAGGTGACCCCCTTTCCGGTCAGGGGGTCCCGTCTTGCCGGGTCAGGGGGTCACGTCGCGGATCCCGCGCACCACCCCGAGCGCCGTCAGATCCTGGGGGCGCAGCCGGAGTTGACCGGCCGTCGACTCGACCTCGCCGGGCGGGCGCTTGAGGATCGCGGCCGCGAGCTCCGGAGCGATCACCGAGAAGTAGCTGTCGGGTGTGGCCCAGGTGTTGCCGGGCGCAGCCGGCGCCAGCGCGCCGCCGGAGCCGCCCTCGCCGATGACCAGGGTGGTGACGGGCGTGCGGGCGGCGGCCACCGCGCCGAACAGCTCCGCGATCGCCGGGCCCGCGCCCTGGCGTTCCGCCTCGGCGTCATTGGCCGCGCCCGGCGTGTCCACCAGCGTCAGCACCGGGATGCCCAGCCGGTCCGCGAGCCGGATCAGCCGCGCGGCCGTCCGGTACCCGGCGGGCCGGGTCGCCGCCCCGGTCTGCGCGGCGTAGGCGACGGTACGGCCCCGGTGCTCGCCGAAGCCGCACAGCATGCCGTCGGGGTCGGTGCCGCCGCAGCGGTCGCCGCTGATCGCCAGCCGGTGGGTGAAGTAGGCGTCCAGGTAGGCGTGCGCGCGGGGACGCCGCGGGGAGCGCGCCCGGCGCACCGCGTCCCAGCCGGTGGCCGGCAGGGTGCTGCTGCCGAGGGCGGCCGGGACGGGGGCGGGCTCGACCGGCTGACCGGGCCGTCCCCCGGACAGCAGGCGCAGCCAGGCCGCCAGGGTGTCCCGCAGCTCCTCCGGGCGCACCACGGCGTCCGCCGAGCCCGCCGCCACCTGCGCCTCGGCCGTGTACGCCGCCGGGTCGGCGTCCGGAGGACGCACCCGCGAGCCGGCGAAGCCTACCTGGGCGCCGGGCAGGGCCAGCACGATGTCGGCGCCCGCGCCGAGGGTGGCCCAGCCGCCGCCGGTCGTGGGGTCGCGAAGCACCGCGATCTGCGCCAGGCCCGCCTCGCGGGTGAGCGCCGACTCGCGGGCCACGCGCTGAAGCTGCGTCAGGGCGAGCATGCCCTCCTGCATCCGGCTGCCGCCCGTGGCGATCAGCGGCACCACCGGCAGCCGCTGCTTGCGGGCGTGGGTGTACGCCGCGACCAGCCGGTCGCCGGTGCGCTCGCCGAGGGAGCCGCCCAGATAGCCGAACTCGAACGCGATCAGCACGGCGCGGGTGCCGCCGATGCGGGCGGTGCCGCAGATCACCGACTCCTGCTCGCCGGTGCGCTCGGCGGCGCGGGCGCGGGCGGCGTCGTAGCCCGGCCAGCCGAGCGGGCCGTCGGGCGGGGACTGCCGTGCGGGGGCGGGCAGTTCGGTGAAGTCGTCGGTGACCAGGGCGAGGGTCTCGCGGGCGGAGAGTCCGTCAGCCATGGCTCAGCGCCCGCTTCATGATCTTGCCCATGTCGTTGCGGGGGAGCGCCTGAAGATGGTGCACCACGCGCGGGCGCTTGTGCGGGGCGAGGCGGCGGGCCACGTGTTCGGCCAGCTCCTCCAGGCCGGGCGGGGACTGCGGGTCGGCCGGCACCACCCAGGCCACGATCCGCTCCCCGAGGTCGCTGTCCGGCTCACCGGTCACCGCGGCCTCCCGCACGCCCGGATGCTCAAGGAGCGCGTTCTCGATCTCCCCGGCCCCGATCTTGTAGCCGCCGCTCTTGATCAGGTCGGTGGCCTTGCGGCCGACGATCCGCACAGAGCCGTCCGGCTCGCGCACCGCCATGTCGCCGGTGCGGAACCAGCCGTCGGCGGTGAAGGCGGCCGCCGTGGCGTCGGGCCGGTTGAGGTACTCGGTGAACAGGTTCGGCCCGCGCACCTGGATCTCGCCGACGGTCTCCCCGTCGTACGCCGTCACCGGCGTGCCGTCCTCCTCCACCAGCCGCAGCTCCACGCCCGGCAGCGGCACGCCCACCGTGCCGGGGCGGGCCTCGCCGTCGGCGCGGACGCTGGTGTTCATCAGCGTCTCCGTCATGCCGTACCGCTCGATCACCCGGCGGCCGGTGGCCGCGGCGATCCGCTCGTGGTCGTGCACGGGCAGCGCGGCCGAGCCGGACACCAGCAGCCGCGCACCGGACAGCGCCTTGACCAGCTCCGGCTCCCCGGGCAGCGCCTCCGCGATCCGGTGGTACATCGTCGGCACACCGAACAGCATGGTCGCGCCCGAGTTCAGCTCCCGCGCCACGCCCTGGGTGGTGAAGCGGCCGAGGTGACGCACCGAGCCGCCGCGCCGGAGCGGCCCGAGAACGCCCAGCACCAGCCCGTGCACATGGAACAGCGGCAGCCCGTGCACCAGCACGTCCTCACCGGTCCACTGCCAGGCGTCGGCGAGCGCGTCCAGCGTGGCGGCGATCGCCCGCCGCGGGATGACGGCACCCTTGGGCGGCCCGGTCGTGCCGGACGTGTAGACGATCAGCGCGGGGTCCTCGTCACCGGCACGCTCCTCGAGCGGCCCGGGCGCGGTGTCGGTCACGTCGGCATCGACGTCGAGGAGCGTCAAGTCCCTTACCGCAACCGGAAGTTCGGCGCCCGGTGCGGCGAGCACGAGCTCGGGCGCGCTGTCGGCCAGGATGTGCCCGAGCTCCTTCTCACCCGACTTGGGGTTCAGCGGCACGACCGCCACGCCGGCGAGCAGTCCGGCCGTGACCGCGACCGTGGTCTCCAGCTCCGGTGCCGCCCACACGGCGACCCGGCGGGCGTCCCGCAGGCGGCCGGCCACGGCGGCGGCCGCCGCGCCGAGCTGCCCGTAGGTCAGCGCACGGTCCCCGAAGCGCAGGGCGGGCCGGTCGGCCGGGCCGTCGGTCAGGGCCGGGAAGAGAGAGGACACGGGTCAGGCTCCTCGGGGTGCGTGGCCGGTCGCCGCACCGTCTCGGCGGCGCGTACCGACCAGTGTGGCCAGGTCCTTGGCGAGCGGCAGCTCCACCGCATGCAGGTCGGGGTGCTCCAGCCAGTGCAGCCGGGGAAGATCGACCTCGCCGTCCAGCAGCGGGGGCCACCCGCCGGCCGGGGTGAAGTCGTCGATGACGATCCGCCCGCCCGGCCGCAGCAGCCGGGCCGGTTCGGCCGGGGTGTCACCGGCCCGCTTGGCGTTCCCTCCGCCGTCCAGCACCAGCAGGTCGTACGGGGCGCGCTCCTCGATCCGGCGCCAGTCACCGGTGAGGATCTCGACCTCGGGGACGTCGGCGAACACCTCCGCCGCGACCCGGGCCCGGTCGGGGTCCAGCTCGACACTGACGAGCCGCACGCCCGCCCGCGCCCCCGAGGCCAGCCAGGCCAGCCCCACGCCGCAGCCCGTGCCGGTCTCCCCGATCACCCCCTGCGCCCCGGCGGCCAGCGCCTGCAGCAGCCGCCCCTGCTCGGGACGGCAGGACTTGCCGAACCCGTGCGCCCGAGCGGCGGCCGCGGCGCGGGAGACCAGCGGAGGCACCTGCTCCCCGGAGTCGTATGCGTCCGTTCCTGAGCGTGACATGGCATTGATCCTGCCCGGCCCACAGCGCGGACGACACCGCTCCCTGTTGTGACATAGGCCCCTCCCGGTCAGCGCCCGAACGGGGGCCGGGGGCACGCGCTGTCCCGGTTCCCGGGGGCGTTGTTAGCCTGCGGCGATCTGGTGGTGCTGTGGGAGAGGGAGAGGTGTCGTGGGGCGGATAGCGCTTGTGACCTGCCGGCCGGGGCCGGAGGTGGCGGAGGACCGGGATCTGCCGGGGCTGGTGCGGGCGCTGGAGGCGGCCGGGGCCGAAGCGGTGGCGGTGGCGTGGGATGAGGAGGGGGTCGAGTGGGGGAGTTTTGATCTTGCCGTCATCCGGTCGACCTGGGACTACAGCTGGCGGGCGGCGGAGTTCATCGCGTGGGCCGAGCGGTGCGGGAGGGCGACGCGGCTGGCCAATCCGGCGGACGTGGTGCGGTGGAACGCGGACAAGCGCTACCTCGGGGAGCTGGGGGCGGCCGGGGTGCCGGTGGTGGAGACCCGGTATGTGGCGGCGGGGGAGCCGGTCGAGCTGCCCGAGGAAGGGGAGTTCGTCGTCAAGCCGACGTCCGGGGCGGGGGCCCGGCTCGCTGCCCGTTACTCGGCGGAGGAGCACGAGGCCGCCGTGCGGCAGATCCGGCGGATGCATGCCGAGGGGTTCACGGCGATGGTGCAGCCGTATGTGCGCAGCGTGGATACGGCGGGGGAGCGGGCGCTGCAGTTCTTCGGCGGGAGTCTGCTGCACGCCAGTCGCAAGGGGGCGGTGCTGGCGCCCGGTACTCCCTACGACGCCCGCAAGACGGCTCATCCGGGGCTGGTGGCGTGGACGCCGACGGAGGAGGAACTCGCGGTGGCGGAGCGGGCGTTGGGGGCCGTGCCCGGGGCGCCCGAGCTGCTGTACGCGCGGGTGGATCTGGTGGACGGTGACGACGGGCGGCCGCGGGTGATGGAGCTGGAGCTGGTGGAGCCGGATCTGTTCCTGTGGCTGCATCCGGAGTCGGTGCCGCGGGTGGTGGAGGCCGTGCTCAAGGCTGCTGGGGGCTGATGGTGGTTCGCTGGAGCAGGCCCCAGGTGAATTCGGCGGTCACCTCGTGGGGCACGCCTTCCGCGTCCGGTGCGGTGAAGGCGAGAGCCCAGCGGGTGGGGGCGGAGCCCTGGAGGGGGCGGGCCGGGGCGAAGGCGCGGGCGGCCTCGTCGACGGTGCAGGACCACGGGGTGAGGTCCTCCAGCGTGCGCAGCGCGGGCGGCTCGGCGTGCGGGGCGCGGACCAGCCAGGCGTTCCACACCGTGCCGTCCGGAGCGGTCAGCACCTCGAAGCGGAGGTCCGGCCAGAGCGGCAGCGGCCACAGCCAGGCCTCGCAGTCCAGGTCGCCGGTCCGGCGCGGCGTGTGCGACTCCGGTTCGCCCAGCACCGAGCGGTAGCGGGCGAGCGCCGGGCGGGAGCGGGGCGAGCGGACCATCGCCTGCCAGCGCTTGTTGGCCTCCCGCATCCGGGCGCGGGACACCCCCAGCTCACGGCGGGCGTCCTCCACCAGGTCCGGGTTGTGGTCGGCCATGCGGCGCAGCAGCACGAGCTGGAAGTCCAGCGGGCCGAAGGGTTCAGCGGGGCGTTCTCCTGTGGGCACGGGCACCATCGTCGCGCACCGGGAACTCGCCGGGGCGCCGGCCGTCCGGCAGGAACAGCACCGAGTTGACGTAGCGGGGGCCGCGCAGGACGCCGTAGGGCAGGACCCGGCGGAGCAGGCCACGGGTGACGGCGTAGGACGCCTCGGCCTGGTGGGCCTCCAGCGGGAAGCGGGACAGCGGGAGCCAGGTGTCGCCGGGCAGCACCCAGCCGTCGTAGCCGAGCAGCGACAGATACGTCACCACGGGGGCGACGGGCTGGATGCGGGACTCCAGCTCGATGAAGAGGGCCGGCCGGTCGCGGGCCAGCAGGCCGGTCGCCCCGCGCAGCACCGCGGACTCGCTGCCGTCCACGTCGATCTTGATGAAGCCGACGTTCTTCAGGCCCAGTTCGTCCAGGGTGACGCAGCTGACGTCCAGGGCCCGGCCGTGGATGTCCCGGCGGACCAGCGACGACACCCCGCGGTCGCCGCCGTCGTCCGAGGGCAGCCACAGGCGGGCGATGCCGGGACGGTCGGAGGCGGCGGCGCGCACCACCCGTACGTTGTGCGGGGAGGTGGTGGCGAGCAGCCGGGCCAGATGCGGCACCGGTTCGACGGTCACCACCCGGCGGGCGCGCCCGGCCAGCCGGCGCGTCCAGGGGCCGTACCAGCCGCCGACGTCCACCGCCGTGTCGCAGTCGGGCGGGCAGAGGTCGGCGAGCCGCGCCAGCTCCGGCTCGAAGCGTGGGTAGACGGCACGGGCCGCGGCGGCGACGACCCGGGTGGGCAGGAAGGACGCCACGCGGGCCGAGAGGGTCCGGTGTCCGGTCATGGGGTGGGGTCCTCCGGTTCGTCCGGATCCGGCGCCTCGCCTTTGTCCGGCGCCCCGGACTGGACGGGCTCCTCGGGGCTGAGGAGGCTCAGCAGCTCCTCGTGCTCCTCCTCCGAGAGCTGCTCGCCGGAGGACGGCAGCAACTGCGGGATGCCGTCGAGGATGGGATAGCGGCGGCGCAGGCGCGGGTTGTACAGCGCCTCCCGTTCTCCGGGCACCAGACGCAGGGGGCCCTTGTCGAGCGGGCAGGCCAGGATCTTCAGCAGCGGGTCGTCGGGTTTCACGGCGGGGTCAGCTCCTTCGCGCCGGTCGGGGAGGGTGGGGCGGCGGTGTCGTGTTTCGGCATGGCGAGGAGCACGGCCACCGCGAGGACGATGCCCGCGACGCGCAGGGCCAGCCGCAGCGGCTCGTCGGGCAGCTCCTCGCCGAACGCCAGGGTGCCGAGCACCGCCGTGTACAGGCAGGTCACGGTCGTGCACACCGGCACGATCAGCGAGGCCCGGCAGCGCTGCAGCGCGGCCTGCGACATCACAAGGCCGAACGCGCCGGTGAACATCAGCAGATAGGGGTAGGGGGAGCGCAGCAGCCCGAGCAGCGCACCGCCGAGGCCGCCGCCGCTGGTCAGATGGCTGGAGACGCCCTTGATGGCGAGCGAGCTGACGCCGTAGAGCAGGCCCACGGCCACGCCGTACTCCACGCCGGTGGTGGGCAGCCGGTGCCGGTGCCGGGCGTTGCGCTCGGCCGAGCCGTACAGCCACACCCCGGCCGCCAGCGACGGCACGCACACCAGCAGCACCAGCGGATACGGCGCCTCGCGGCCGACGGTGTCGGCGCCCGGCCCGCCCTCGCGCAGCGACAGCACCACCATCAGCAGCGCCAGCAGGATCGCGGCGAGTGCGTACCGCTCCCGGCCGCTGGTGCGCTCCCCGAGCAGCCGCGCCGACAGCAGGACGAGCAGCACGAGCCCGGAGACGAAGATGCCCTGCGCGGCGGCGATCGGCAGGGTGGCGTACACCGCCAGCTGGGCGCCGAAACCGGCGGCGAGCGCCAGCGAGCCGCCGATCCACAGGGGGCTGCCCAGCACCAGCCGCAGCAGCCGCGCCGGCTGACGGATCGTTACTGCGGGCAGTCTGGCGAGCGCCCGCTTCTCCAGGACGAACCCGCCGCTGTACAGGACGTTCGCCAACAGGGCCGCGACCACTCCCCACCACATGCCTGACCTCCCCCCTTCACGTCCTTCGCGCGTGCAGCAGCAGGATCGACGCGAGCGACGGCCTGGCGCAGGCCAGCCGGTCCAGCGGGCGCAGCGGGCGCGGCACCCCGTGGAACGGCGCACCCTCCAGCCGTACGACGGTGAACCCGCAGGCGGCGACGAACTCCCGCAGCGCGCGGGCGGTGTACAGCCGCAGATGCCCGACCACCTCGGTGCCCGGCCGGCCGTGGATGCCGCGCAGGCTGACCTCGGAGAACACCGGCTGCACCCCCGCCAGCAGCAGCGCCCGGTTGTACCAGGCGGCGAGGTTCGGGGTGGACAGCATCAGATGACCGCCGGGACGCAGCACCCGGCGGAGCTCGTCCAGCGCCGCGTCCGGGTCGACGAGATGCTCGATCACCTCGCTGAACAGCACCGCGTCCGCCGAAGCACCGGCGAACGGCAGCCCGCCGCCGGTCAGTTCGCCGCGCACCACGTACGGGATGCGGGTGCGGGCGCGGGCCAGCGCGTCCTGGGACCAGTCGACGCCGACGATGCGGTGGCCGCGCAGGAAGGGCGCGGCGGTGGCGGCGGCGCTGCCGTCGCCGCAGCCGATGTCCAGCACGGTCTTCGCACCTGACGCCCCGGCCGGTCCGAGCGCGCGGGCCAGCATGCGGGCCTGGCGGCGGCTGCGGGCCGGTCCTGAGGCGACCGGCACGGCCGGGTTCTCGTAGAAGTCGCGCAGGTCGCGGGGCGCGGGTGCGGTGACCGTCACTTAAGTCGCCTCCGTGGTGTGCAGATGGTGCTCGAACAGGTCGCGCAGATGGGCGCCGTCGCCGTGGCTGAGCAGGGACCGGGACCAGCGCAGCGCCAGATGGAGCCGGCCCGCGGTGGAGGCGGTGGTGACGGTGAGGCCACGCGGCATCCGGGCGGGCGCCGAGAACCACACGGCGTGCGCGCGGCCCGCCCGCTCACCGAAGTCCAGCGGGTACGGGACCCGGCCGATGTTGCTGAGCAGGGTGGTCGACGTCCAGGGCGCCGCCGCCCGGCGCAGCGTCCGGGTGAGGGCGGCCCGCCAGGCCACCGGCGCCCAGGGCGCGGTGAGCAGCGTGGCCCCGTGGCCGAGCTGCGGGCGGGGGAGGGACTTCAGCGCGCGGGTGCGCAGCGCGGTGCGGCGCAGCAGCTCCGGCATCTTCGTCGCGTCCAGCTCCTCGGGCGCGAACGGGACCTCGACCAGCCGGGTGCCGTTGCCGATGGGCATGGAGGCGTCACGGGGCCGGTCGTCGACCGGCATGGTGATCCGCAGCGGCCGCGGCCTGGCCCCGTGCTCCCGGTTCCAGTGGGCGATCGTCAGGGCCGTGGTCACCATCAGCTGGTCGTTGACCGTGTACGGCGCGCCCTTGGGCCGGTGCGGCAGCGGCAGCTCGGTGACCAGCATCCCGTTCCCGGGCGACGGCTCGGGCGTGCCGTGGGCGACCCGCGCGGGCCGCGCCCAGTTGGAGGGCAGGCCCGCCGGCGCCTGCGGTGTCTCCGGGGGCCGTACGGGCGGCGCGGCGGGCGAGTTGTCCCGCCCGCCGTACAGCTCGGCGGCGGTGGCGAGGACCCGCAGGCAGGCGGGGCCGTCCAGGGCGGTGTGGTTGATGGTGAGGAACAGCACCGTTCCGCCGGAGCCGGCGGCGGGTGCCTCCGCACGGGGGCGGAGGCCGCCGCGGCCCGCACCCACCTCGGCGCCCACCGCGTCGCTCGCCTCGCTGCCCTCCGCCGCGTGGGCGCCCGCCACCACCTCCAGGCGGATCGGCGGGGACACGGTGAGCGGGGGCGCCTGGGTCAGCGCCCGGGTGCGCGCGTCGCGCAGGGCGTCGGGCCCCGGCGGCGGGAAGGCCACCACCTCCACATCCGGGTCCTCGGTCAGCTCCCACTCGTAGCGGCGCCGGTACCAGCGGCCCGGCGCCTCCCGCATCAGGATGCGCGGGTGCCGGCGCAGCGCCTCGGCGAACGCCGTGCGCAGCCGGGCCTCGTCCAGCGGGCCGGGCAGATGCACCTCGATGTGCACCGTCTCCGGCTCCTCCTCCTGCAGACAGTGCCGGGCGACCTCGTCGACCACCGGGAACGGGATGCGCGGGGGTGCGGTCATACGGAACCGTCCTTCCCCGAGCCGTCCTTCCGCTGGCCGTCCGTCCGTGAGCCGTCCGTCCCCGGGCTGCCCTGTGTCGGGCCACGCTGTCCCGGGGCGCCGTGCCGCGGGCTGCCCTGTGT